>JBKPRZ010000153.1:0-15301 GCA_046734815.1 Myxococcota bacterium
CCCCCAGCGCCCCCGGCGAACCCGAGCTGCCAGGAAGACTGCGCGAACAGGGTCGCCCAGGTGTCCGCGGATTGTCAGCGGGCGGGCGGCGATGCCCGGGCGTGCGAGGGGCGAGCGGCCCAGGTCGCCAGCAGCTGTGAAAGAGGTTGTGGCATGGCCGAGCCCCCAGCACCCCCGGCGAACCCGAGCTGCCAGCAGGCCTGCACCGACCGGGCCGCGCAGGTGTCGCGGGATTGTCAGCGGGCGGGCGGCGATGCCCGGGCGTGTGAGGCGCGGGCGGCCCAGGTCGCCAGCAGCTGTGAAAGAGGTTGTGGCATGGCCGAGCCCCCAGCGCCCCCGGCGGACCCGAGCTGCCAGCAGGTCTGCGCGGACCGGGCTGCCCAGGTGTCGCGGGAGTGTCAGCGGGCGGGCGGCGATGCCCGGGCGTGCGAGGCGCGGGCGGCGCAGTTCGCCAGCAGCTGTGAAAGAGGTTGCGGTATGGCCGAGCCACCACCGAACCGCAGCTGCCAGCAGGCCTGTGCGAACCGGGGCGCCCAGGTGTCCGCCGAGTGTCAGCGGGCCGGCGGCGATGCCCGGTCCTGCGAGAATCGCGTCGCCCAGTTCGTGAGCAACTGCGAGAGAGGTTGCCGGTAGCCCGTCTTCCCTGACCGCCCCCGAGATCGAACGAGAACATCGACGGGCGATCCTCTGCTGGCGGCTTCCCGCATCGCCTGCCAGAGGATCGCCCGTTCGTCATCCAGGTTTTTCACGAACGGCCGGTGATCGATCCGCGCTCCCGACCCCCACCAGGAGCGTGGAGAACCGATGCGGCAAGCACACGGCACGTCCCTGATCCTTCTCGTCAGCCTGGCCTGCGGCGAGGACCGTCCTCCCGGAGCTGATTCACTGGCGCCGATGCGCCCAGGCCAGTGTGTCATCCCGGGCAACGTCGCTCCGGACTTCACCCATCAGATCGGCTGCCAGAACGATTTCGATCTGCTCGCGTCAGCGCCGCTGGACATCAGCATCCCGGGCGCGCGTTCGACCAAGTTCGTGATCGACACCCTGGACGAGGATCGCCTCTATTTCCAGAACAGCAGCAAATACGCCATCCACTGGGAGTTCGCCTCCCAGCACCTGTCGGGGATGGGCAGGCGCATCGTCCCGAGCCTGACCTCCTTCAACATGACCGAATACTACTCGCCGGACCGGCGCTTCATCCTGGGGGCGGTGACCCACTACCAGGGCCCCAACGTGTGGGCCCTGGAGGTGGCCCCTTACGACACCGCCAGCGCGGCGATGATCAGCAAGGCGTACAGACTGGTCGCTGCCAGCACGTATTTCGGCGGGGAGCTCTTCTTTCACCCCACCTCCCAGGCGGTCGAGCAAGAAAGCGCCAGGCTGCCCGCGACGGTGCGCATCCAGACCACCGCCCAGCTGTTCGGCGGCATCGACTTCCTGCCGCTGAACGTGGGCAGCGCGCTGGGACGGCTCCGCTTCGAGAGGGTGGCGGATCTGGCCAACGAATGCGTTTCCTTCCGGGACATCCTGGTGCTGGACCAGGTGCCCAACGACCTGGCGGTTACCATGGGGATCGTCACCCAGGAGTTTCAGACCCCCCTCTCGCACATCAACGTGCTGGCCCGCGCGCGCAAGATCCCCAACATGTGGGTGCGCGACGCCTTCGACAACCCGAAGCTGCGCGGCCTTGCCGACAAATGGGTGCGGCTGACCGTGCACACCGACGGGTTCACGGTGGACGAGGTCACCCAGGCCGAGGCCGATGCCTGGTGGGAAGCCCGGCGCCCAGCCAAGCTGATCTTGCCCTTGATGGACATTAGCCAGACCGGCATCCGGGACATCAAGAGGGTGGTAGACCTCGGCAAGCCGCAGCGGGAGGAGCTGCGCCGGGCGATCCCCGCCTTCGGCGGCAAGGCCACCCACTACGCGGCGATGGCGGCCGCGGACATCGTGCCGATGGTCAAACCGTCCGGCTTCGTCATTCCCGTCTACTACTACAACCAGTTCATGGAGCAGAACGGGTTTTACGCGAAGGTGGATCAGCTGCTGGCCGACCCCACCTTCCGCGCGGACTGCCGGGTACAGGCCGCCAGGCTCGAGGAGCTGCGCAAGCAGATGCACGCCGCGCCGGTGGACCCCGGATTCGTCCAGATGCTCACTGCCAAGCTGGCCACCGAGTACAAGGGCCGCGCCCTCCGCTACCGATCCAGCTCCACCGCCGAGGACGTCAACGGGTTCACCGGGGCCGGGCTCTACACCTCCAAGACCGGAGACCCAGACGATCCCGCCAAGCCGCCGCTCGATGCCATCCGCAAGGTGTGGGCCAGCGTCTGGCTGCCGCGCGGTTTCCAGGAGCGCGACTTCCGGGGGGTGGATCAGAAGTCGGTGGGGATGGCCATCCTCGCTCACCCCAACTTCACCCACGAGATCGCCAACGGCGTGGCCCAGACCGCCAACTCCTACGATCCGACCGGGCTGCAGCCGGCGTTCGTGATCAACGTGCAGAAGGACGAGGGCTCGGTGACCCTGCCCGGGCCGGGCGAGACCACCGAGCAGCTCATCTACTATCACTTCAATCCCAACCAGCCCATCGTCTACGTCTCCAGTTCCAACCAGGTGCCGGCGGGGACGACGGTGCTCAGCCGCTCGCAGGTCCACGAGCTGGGCGTGGCGCTCGAGGCGATCCAGAGCTTCTTCCGCCCGTCGTACGGCCCGCCACCCGACAAGCCCGCCGCCTGGTACGGCCTGGAAGTGGACTTCAAGTTCGACTTCCCCCCCGGCCTGCCCGGCGGGCTGTTCATCAAGCAGGCCCGCCCCATCCCGGCGCCTTTCGAGGAGGATCGGTGATCGATTCCACCGCGACCTCACCATGAAGGCGGCAGGTTCCGCCTGCCTTGCAGAGTCAGGTCTGATGCAGGATTGCAAAAGGCCTAAGTGGAGCGACGGTCCACCCCCGGATCGGCAGCACATGCAAGCGCCCTGGAGCATTCAGCCCGCTCGTCGGACAAAACGCATAGCGCCCTGATGTCCCTCAGTAGCTCGACGGCGCGCTGCAGGTCGTAGTTCCTTACGGCGTTTTCCGCCAGCCGCGCCAGCTTTGCTACTTTGCTACTGTCCGCCTTCACGAGACTGCGCGAAACAGCGCCAGGATTCGCCTTCGCCGGCGAAACGAGCTGATCCTCGTGCTGTTTCGTTGTGTTTCCGCTCCTTTCGATTCCCGGTGGGGTCACTCGCAAAGGTACACCTGCCTCGAGGTGCGCCGTCCCGTGGATCTCCCAGACCTTGCGGCCATCGGCCACGGTCGGACGGAAGCGCAGGGAGCCGGGCGGGAAGAGGGCCTGGAATACCTCCCGCGTCCCGGCGCGGTCGGCAGCGAGCGCCTGGCGCAGCGAGGCCAGCTTGTCGCGGGCGGCGGCCTGCGCCTGGGCGAGGAGCTCCCGGCGCATCTGAGGGATGCGGCCGGCCGACGCCAGCTCGGCTTCGATCTGGCGGATCCGGGCGGAACGCCGCTGCAGCTCGGCTACCAGCTCGCCCACGTCGGGGGCCGCTGCCAGGGCGGCGGCGTACCTCTTCTGCTCGGCGCGGAGCTGGGCGAGTTCTGCCTCTAGCGTCGAGTTCTCGTTCGGCGTCGCGAGCGCGCGCTCGATCTCGGCGGTCACGTCGGCGACGATACGTTCAGCCACCGCCTCGGTGAGCACCTTCGCGGCCATGTACTGGACGAGCGTGCTCTCAACCTCGTCCACGGGCTGGCACACGGTCACCGGGCAGACGGATTGCCCGCGCTTGTGGTGCCAGCCGCACGCGTAGGCGGTCACACGGCCACGGCTGGTCTTCGTGTTGCGCGTGCTAATGCCGCCACCGCAGTGGTCGCACTTCGCGATTCCTGCGAGCGCGTGCTTCGAGCCCCGTCCGGTGTGGTAGGTGCGGGGGCCGCGCTTCGGAAGCTCCGCATGGACCGCCTCCCAGGTGGCGTCCTCGATGATCCGCCACTCGGGGACGGGCACGCGCATCACTTGGGCGGGATCAGCCACCTGGGCGATCCGCTTGCCTCCTCGCTTGATGCTGTCCTTGCGACCATGCACGTAGACCCCGATGTAGCGCTCGCGACGGAGGATGTCCCGGATCGTGCTCGGGTCCCAGGAACGCGTGCCGCGACGACCACGACCGGGTGACGGGACTCCCCGGCGATTGAGGTCCTCGGCCGTTCGCTTCAGCCCCCAGCCTTCCAGGCACATGCGAAAGATCCATCGGACGACTTCTGCCTCGGCCTCGTCGACGACAGCAACGGTGTACTGTCGGCCGCCGGTGTCCGACCTGCGTTCGTTCCGATAACCAAAGCAGGCGCCGCCTGCGATCCGGCCGGCGCGCACTCGCTGCCGAAGGGCTTCCCGCGTCCCGGAGCGGATGGCTCCCAACTCCATCTGGGCGCCGACGCCCTGGATGAAGGTCATCGCGGCGTCGATCGCGGTCTGGAACGGAACCTCCTGGCCCGAGCTGTAGTAGAAAAGTCGAGCGCCGCGTTCGCGGATCAGCTCCCGGACAGTGACCGCCGAGTCGATCGCGTCGCGGCCGAGCCGAAAGTGGTCCCGACAAACGACGATGTCGCCGGGGGCGACATCCGCCATCAGCCTGTGGAGAGCCGCGCGGCCAGCGAAGTCGATCTGAACGAAGTAGCGACCGTCGTTATCTGTCTAGTTGGTGACGTGGAAGCGGAGCTTGAGAGGTCCAGCTTCGTGTGCAAAAAGGGACTTCTTCGACCCGGACCGGCTTCGGCCACCGGCTCCCACCTTGAAGGTGACCTCGGAGTCCCTCACCGCTGCGGCCGTTCTTCCGACCCGCGCGATCAGCGACGGGTGAGACCGAACGGTTACCTCGACGTCGGTTGACTCTTTCCAGAGGGGGGAAGAATCTACTTCAGCCTCGTTTTCCTGTGCGCGCCATCGCGAGGGGAGGGATCCACACATGCGCTCAGCCGAAAGCGACCCGGAGAGGCATCCAGCCAGGGCTCCAGGCCGTCAGCCCCTGAGCCCAGTGCGTATCTGCCTCGGGGTCGGTCTGTGTTGGCTACTTACGACAGCAGGCGGCGCGATCGCACAGCCGGTGGCGAGCGACAGAGCAGGTGCGGACGCTGCGCTGGCCGGGGCGTTCTTCTACCAGCAGCGGCTCGGCGACCCGGCCGCAGCAGCCCGGGCGGCTGGTCGGCTGCCGAACCCCGCCCGCGTCCTCCTGGAGGCGGACGCTGCCGCCCTGGGTGGCGACTATCCGCGCGCCGTCCAGCTGGCCGGGACGGCCGACGCCAGATCGTTGTCTGCCGAACAGCTGGAGGTGCTTCGGCTGAAGAAACTATGGTGGGAACGATCGATCGGTTCCTGGCCGGACGGGACCGACCCACCGGGCTCCCCGGTCGCACGCGACCGACGCTGGCAGGAAGGGAAGCGGGCCTGGCCGCCGGCCAGCGCCGCGGGCAAGGCCCTCCTCCGACGTCTGAACGATGCCGTTAGCGCGCAAGCCGGTCTGTCGACGCTGGCAATGGGGGTGGCTCCACCCGAGATCCAGCGGACGGTGTTGGGGGCCATGGACGACGTGGCTCACTCCTCGAATTGCCCGGAGGGACGCCGCTGCTGGCAGGGCACGCTCGTGGTCTCGCGGGCCCTGGTCCTGGCGGGCCAGCCTCAGCAAGCGTACGAGTTGCTGGTCCGCGCCCATGCCGAGGCGGTCGGGGCGGGTGATCGAATCGGTGCTGGCGTTCTGGAGACGGCCATGACCGACCTGCAGGCCGCACCCGCCGGATCCCCCGCGACCTTGAACTTGATTCTGCGCGATACCTCCCAGCGCATGGCCCAGCACGCGCGGGTGAGCGCCCCCATAGACGCGTCCGTCTCGCCCGCGGTGATCGCCTGGGCTCGCAAGGGCTACCAGCAGGCACGTGCCCAACTGGCGACGGGCGGCTGTCCGCGCTGTCTCGCCGACCTAGACCTGCGCGATGGATACCTCGATTTCGCCGCCGGGCAGTACCAGGAGTCGGCCCGCCGCCTGGACGCGGCAGCGCTTGCATATCGCGAGTCGGGCGATGTCCTGGGGGAGGCGCAGGCGACGCTTGCCGCCGGCGCGGCGGTTCTGGCCGACGGCGGCAAGAAACTCGACGGAATCGAGAGAGTGCTGGCTCGGACAAGACGCGACCGGTTCTTCGGACTTGCCAGCGTGGCCTCGTACTTCCTGCTCGGGTGCGCCGATTGGCTCAAAAACGTGCACAACGACGCGGCCGGTGCGCTGGTTGCGGCCGAGCTGGCGGAGCGGTTCGCCAGTGTCGGCGGCAACGACACGGTCACCTGGATCGACTGCCGGCGCCGCCGGGTCAACCTGCTGGGATCGCTGGGCCGCCACCGGGAGGAATTCAGCTTGGCCCACGAGGTCTGGCGGTCGCTGCAGCGGAGATCGGACGAGCTGCTGAGCTGGGCGATTGCAGTCGAGTTCGCCCTCGACGCCTTCAACGCGCTGATGGGCGCGGATGATCTACCGGCCGCCGCGAAGCTGCTCGACGAGCTCCGCCAGGCCGGACGGCGGCCTCCGCCCCGGCTGCCGGAGGGAATGGCGCTGCCGATCGACATTCCCTCACTGGTCCCTGTGTACGAGTGGCAGCTCGACATGTTCAGCCGTCAATACGCGCAGGCGCTCGAGGGGGCGGTCGAGATGCGCGATCGACTCAAGCAATCGCTCGCCCACATCGCCCTGGGACAGCCGGAGCGCGCCCTGCCCTTGCTGCGGGAGGCGGCGGACGCTGCCCTCGACGTGGTGCGTGCGCCACCGCCCGCCGCCTGGTCCGCAGACCTCGTGAAGCGACAGGGCGCGGTGAACGACCTTCGCAATGTGGTCCAGCAGCTCATCGCCGCGGATCGGCCGGATCTGGCGCGGGGAATCTGGAGCCGGGCCGAGCCGGCTCTGGCCGGCCAGGGGCTGTTCGACGATGTGGAAAGCCCGTGGTTGAAGGACCAGCTAGCCGGAGAGATCGCGGAAGGGGAAGCGCGATCGCCGGCCGACCTTTCGCGGGCTCTCGACTACTACGGCCGAGCCGTCCGTGCGCTGGAACGGATGGCTCCACAGGTGGCCGGCACCGAAGCAGAGGAAGGTCTGCTCAGCCGCGCCGGGGACAGCTACCGGCTGCGCACGCGCACCTTGTTCAAGCAGGGGCAGGTCGAACTGGCGCTCACGGACCTGGAAGGCTGGCGCAGCCGCTCCCTGCACCAGCGGCTGGCCGCCGCCTCGCTGAGCCGTGAGCGGACCGGCCCGGAGGCGTCGGCCTTGCGCCAGCTGTGGGTGGCCGAGGCCCGGCGCAGCCGGATCCTGCGCAACTTGTCGCTGCGGCCGGGGGACGCGGCCAGCAGCGCCGCCGACTTGCAGGCAGCCGAGCAACGGGTCCACGCTGCGCGGGCGGCGCTGGTTGACCTTCACCTCGAAGACAATGCCCAGCAGACCTGGAGCCGGGGATCCGCGCTGTCTGCGCTGGCCGAGAACCTGCCCGAAAACACGGTCGCCCTCGTGTATTTCCTGGCCGACCAGGGATGGGTGGTGGCGGTGGGGCCCCGCGGTCTGCTGGGGCTGCGTGAGTTGAAACTTCGCGAGCGCAAGCTTCGGCCCGAGATCAACGAGCTGATCGGACGTCTCGGCCATTCCGAGCGGCAAGATTGGCCGGCCCAGGCTCAGAAGCTGCACGCCACCGTTTTCGCCCCCGTCGCGGATCTCCTGCCACGCGGCTCCGGAACCAAGAAACCGCAGCTGCTCGTCGTCCCTTATGGCGTGTTGCATACCTTGCCGTTCCAGGCTCTCTCCGACGGCAAGGCGCTGCTCATCGAAAGCTACGACCTGCTGTACGCCCCCAGCATCCAGAGTTTCGTGCGCGCGCGCCAGGCCGCCGAAAAGACGGCTACGGCGACGGATGTGGTGGCGTTCGGATTCAACAGCGCCGGGCTGAACAGCGCCGAGGGCGAGGCCAAGCGCGTGACCCCGGCCGCATTCGTCGGGCACCGCGCTACCCTGGCCAATCTCCGCCGCCAAACCGAGCGGGCGTCGGTGCTGCACCTGGCTGGCCACTTCGAGCGCAACTCCGAAAATCCCGAGGCGAGCGCGCTGGTCCTGGCCGACGGCCGGCTGGACCTCCTGTCCGTCTTCGAGCTTCGCCTCCGCGCGCCCCTGGTGTTTCTCTCCGCGTGCAGTTCCGCCACCGCCGAACGGACACGCCTGGATGATCCCAGCGGGCTTGAGGCGGCATTCTTCGCCGCCGGGGCCGCGACCCTGGTGGTGACCGGCTGGAACATCGACGACGAACGCACCGCCCAGCTCACACGCAGCTTCTATGCCGCCCTGCGGCGGGGCGAGCGCCCGGTCTCGGCGCTGGCCGATGCCCAGCGCGAGGCGATCAGCCGGAGCTGGCATCCGGCCTACTGGGCCGCCTTTTCGGTTGTGGGAAGCGATCGTTAGCGAAAGGGGACACGGTCATGAACGAGGTGCTCAGGGCTGCAGGAGGAGCGGCGGCGGTTATGTACGCACTGGGCTTCCTGCGTTTCCGGACCCGGCTGAACCTGCTGGGGGTCTGGACCGAGTTGCCGGTTCTGGACCAGCGTTACCTGTCGGAAGCGGCGCTCTTGCTCGTGAACAGCCTGGAAACCGTGTTCGCAAGCCCGCTCGGGGCGATGGGTCTTCTGGCCGGTGGCCTTCTCGTGGTCCGCCTCCGCAGCGCCCGGTCGGTGGCAATCGTGGAGCGGGCACTCGACTCCACGGGCTGGGTGGCCATCCTGCTGGTCCTGCTGAGTGCCTACGCCTGGTTCACGGCCTGGTTGTCGTTGCGTCGACTGAGCACGATCGCGCTGCTTCTGGATACCAGCCGACCAGTGCTGGAGAACCACCCCGGCGAATACGTGTTGCTCCTGGCGCTGGCGGTTGTCACCGGAGCCATGTGCTGGACCCTCGCACCGCTGGCGAAGGAGCGCGCGGCGTTGACCGCCCGGGTGGCGCTTACCTTTCTGGGTGGCCTGCTCACATTGCAGGTGGTGCTCCTGCCCATGAACCACGCCGCCATGTTCCTGGATCAGCCCTATCCCGTGGCCACCGTCGAGACGAACGAGCGGGAGCGCCATTGCATCTTCTTGCTCTCCCAGAGCGGCGGCGCCCTGGTCGGGTACGACGGACGCGCTGTAGTCACCTTTCCGGAGAGCAAGATCGCCTACGCGAGGATTCACCAGCATGTTTCCATCCAAGCTGCACCGAAGTGTCCTGCCCAACCTGGTCCTGCCGCTGCTCCTGCTGCTGTTGCTCCCGGCGTGGCCCCAGCCGCTGCAGGCCAGTGAGCCGTCCCGCTGGCAGAAGGTGGTCGCGAAGATTGCGGCGCTGTTTCGCTTCGGAAAACCGAAGACTATTTCCCCGTTGCGGGGTCAGGACGCGGCGTACCCGGGTGACGTGTACCTTCTGAATCTGGCCACCCGACAGCAGACGCGATTGACCGAAGACGACGGCCACCGAACGCCCATCTTCACGCCTGATGGGCGACAGCTCGTCACCTTGCGGAATCGGGCGCTGGTGTTCCTGGAGGCCGGTAGCGGCCGGCTCCTGCGTACGACCCCGCTGAAGGGCTCGGCCCAGTCGGCGCGCTGGCTGATCGGATGGAGCGAGGAGGGACTCGGCATCGTGACCGACGCGGGCAAGGTCCTGCTCCTCCGGGAGGATGGCTCTTCGTCCCGGACGGTGCAGGCGAAACTACCGCCCGAGGGCGTGCACGAGCTGCTGCGACTGGCCCGACAGTGCCGAGGGATGGACGTGCAGGCGCAGCCGTCCCAGCACGGGGCCGAGCGAACCCTGGAGCGCCAGGACGTCGTCTTGACGCCGGAGTCAGGGTCCTCCGGTGCGCCCGACAACGTCACTGCTTCGTTCCGGACGAGGACACACGCCGACCCGGCATTTTCCCCCGGCTGCGACCAGATTGCTTACGTAGCCCGGTGAAAGTCCAGAGTGCTTCCTGGAACTCGCGTGTTTCCTGCAGAGCAGGGACGGTGAGCCTGGACTCCCGGCTCAGCCTGGCCGTAAAGGGGGTGGAGCAAGACGGGGCCACGTTCACCTTTCTCTTGCGAGGTCCGAGGGCGATGAACTGCCCGGCTTCTCTCTCCTGATGCAGCACCGGCAACCACAGCGCGAGCCTGCCCATATGGTCACGACGCCGCGAGGCGGAGGAGACGTGATGGGCAAAAATTGTTTCACGGGAGGATTTCTGTTTCGGCGTTCACAGCACGCGGTTTGGGTCGATCGCGGGTGCAGTCGGAATGAACTTCATCGTCGGCGTCAAAAAGACCAATGGTGGCTTCGGCATCATGTTCCACCGCTACAATAACGGGAGCCTCGTCCAGGACAGCTTCGACGTCAGCCTGGCGCGCACCGTCCGCGCCAACCTGCCGTGAAGTTCCTCAACCTAGGTGTCGCGACTAGGGACTGCGGGCCTTCAACAAAGTAGACGCATGGTTGTGGTTGCGGTCAGCTCGCGGCTGAACCCTTCTGATCCCCGCGCCATCGAACGCAGCACCGAGCAACGGCGGCAAGAACGCACGCACCCGCTCGACGGCGACCGCATCAGGGAGGCGGCCAACTTCCTCGATTACCACCGAAGCTGGTTCGAGCAGGCCCTTCAGCAACCGGTACGTACCGCCGCCCCACTTCTGCCGGTGATCACCGAGCTCAGGAGCCTGGCGATCCTCGTCGACGATCCCGGCTTCGGCCAGTTCCAGGCGGACTGCGTGGCCAGTTAGGACCAGGTCGACTTCAAACCCCGAAGGAGCGAGGTGATCGATGTCTGCGCCGGCCCGCAAAGCCGCCGGCCGGGGGGCGCAGCAGCCCGGCAAGGCCGGGCACCTTGGAAGGGGTGTTCGAAGGGACGCTGTCGAGCCACAAGACCGGCCAAAGCCTGCCCATGACCATGATCCTGCGACAGCGGGGCAAGACCCTGGTCGGGCAGACGCGCTACGGCTGCTTCCGCGGGCGGCTGCAGGGTGAGCTCACCTCGAAGGGCGCGGTGGCCAGCTGGGACGCCGGCGCGATCGCTCTCACCATGTCGCTGGAGGCTGACCCTGCCGGAGGGATCCGTGCTACCTGGCGCTCCCGGAACTTCGCCGTGGGCGGCGACGGCGTGTTCGTCGGTCGGCGGCTGACGGCGACGGGCGCTGCCGCCTCGTGCGACTCCGCCCCCTGAGGCGGCGGTTCAGCGGCACTCGGACTTGTTTTCGACGTACCAGCGTCTGCCGTTCAAGAGGGTCTTGTCGCCGTCCTTGGAGAGGTCAAACGACTCCTCGCCCCGCCGCTGCCACTGGACGGTGAGGCGGTCTCCCTCCAGCTTCCAGCGTCCGCGGTCACGGCCTTCGGAGGCTCCGCTGTCGATCTGGATGTTGTACGAGGAGGACATGTACCAGACGGCGCTGCCGTCGATGCACAGCGAGATCCGCTTCTCGAGTGCGTTGTTGCTGCCCGTGCTGAGATAGGTCAACTGCCGGCCGACCAGCACGCCCGCCCAGGGGGAGCTTGTCGGTGCAACCGGGGCGCCCTGGCCCTCGCCCATGTCGAGCTTGGCCGGCGTCGGGCCCGCCGTGCCGTCGGATGAAGGACCGGACTGCGCCACCTGCCGCATCTGGGGAGGAGGTGACGGTGGCGGTGGGGGAGGTGGCGCAGGCGGGGGCGGGGGTTGCAGGGCCTGCTGCCACGCCTGCTGCTGTTGGGCGAACTCCTGCTCGTCGGGGTACCACCGCTCGAGACGATGCGTCTGCTGTCCGAACAGCAGGTAGTAAGGGACAAAGCCTTTCCATGGCTGGTGCAGGTAGTACTTCCAGAGCATCCCCTCCGCCACCATCCGCTGCTCGGCCGGCTCGCCCAGGACCGCGTATACGTCCTGTGGCGCCATACCTGGCGCGAGCTGGCTGGTCTTCGCCATGGATCCCAGACCGCCGCCGGTTCCGGCGCAGCTTGCAAACAGCGTGAGCACCACCAAGCCAAGGACCGCGCGTTTCATGATGAACCTCACGGAAGCAACGACACCGCGCCGGCGTTATTCCCGCGCCGGAGCTCAGAGGGCATGCAGCGTCAGGGACTGGTTGTGGGGCAGAGGTACGGTGAGCAGGACGCCGGCGTTCGAGACCACCAGGGCGTACTGGGCTTGGTAATGGTTGCTGACGGCCTTCGTGCCGACATTCACCGGGGCGCTGACCGCGGGGGTGGTCACGCAACGCCAGCCGAGGAAGGGGATGTAGACGCAGACGGTCTTGGCCGGGACGATCTCTTGCCACTCCACTTCCGGCTCGTAGTGGGTCACGGTGGCGCCAAAGGTGGCCTGCGCGCCGCCGTTCAGCTGACCCCCGCTCCACTTTAGGGCGACGGCAAGCTTCTGGTCCCAGGCGACTTCCACCAGCTTCTGGTCGAACACGCCCAGGCTGATCTGACCGCGGGTCGTGACCTGTACGGCCAGTTCGATCGCCCCGGCGGCGGTGATGGTCCCAGCTGCCTCTCCGACCAGCAGGTCCTGGCCGCCGGCCACAGGCTCCACCCGCGCGGTACCCGAAAACTGCAGGGCCCCGCCGCCCGAACCGGGAGACGGCCAGAGCGTACCCGCGGCACCGCGGCCGCAGCGATGGTCAGGGTTATCCAACCGATCCGCAGTTGTTCCCGTCGCCTGCGCTGTGTCCGCTCGAGCGCGTGCTCGAAGTGGGTCCGTACGGCTTGCTCGATCTCACCGGGCGCGCACGCGTGGTCCAGCATGACGACAATGTGGATTTTGCCGGCCATCGTCCGCTCGCGACCGCCTTCGACGAGATAGTCCACGAAGTCAGGGTCGAGAGCTCGCTCGCGGAAGGGGGCTGGATCTCGGGTGTCCAAATTCGTTCGGCGGTCGTGAGCCGGATCTCGAGGGTGGCTTTGCCGCTGTTCGTCCGGAGTCCCGAATTCATGGGGCCGGGTCGACGCGGTCGGCGCCAGCTCCGGGCGGTTCACCGAGGAACTCGACCCAGGCTCGCTTGATGCACGGGTAGTGCTTGGCCGCTTCAGCGAGCGACAGGAATGCCTCGAGATTCTTGCCGAAGCGCGCACGTAAAGCCGGGTCGGCGATGTCGTCCCCCGCGAATGCCTTGTGGGCCATCGCCAGCGAGAACATGTCCGGGAAGATGCGGGCACCGAGGTGCTCGAGCGGCATCCGCAGTGCCCACAGCCCTCGGTTGCCGCCCGCCAATGAGGGCGACGCGGACATGAGCAGGCCATGCCGACCGTCGAAAGGCTGCGGGCGGAAGCGCGATGTCCAGTCGATCAGGTTCTTGATCGTTCCCGGCATCGAGGCATTGTATTCGGGACACGACAGGATGAACGAGTCGCTCTCGAGCAGCCTTCGTCGAAGCTCCTGTGCGCCAGGCGGGATTCCCTCTTTGGACTCGAGGTCTGCATCATAGAGTGGGACGTCGAAGTCACGCATCGACGCCGGGTCGACAATCGCCCCAGCCTGCTCGGCCAGGCGCGCGGCCAGCGCTGCGAGCCTGCGGTTGAGCGACTCGGCGCGGAGCGAGGCGGCGAAGACGAGCACCTTGAGCTTGGGCGGCGTGGTTGGGTCAGCCATGACAGGATCTCCTTCACTCTGGCCTGTCCCTCGACGGGCCGCTGGAGCAGGCAGCCCGGCGGCCGGTCGGGCGCCATTCTGAATGCCTTCTTACCTCACGAGCTGCGTGACGATGTGAATCTGGGAGGTGAGCGTCTTGTGGACGGGGCACTTGTTGGCGATCTCGAGCAGCCGCTCCCGCTGTTCCTCGCTGAGCAGGCCGTGCAGCTCGACGTCGCGTTCGATGCGATCGAGCATGTGGTGCTTCGTCTCGCACCCGGCGCAGTCCTCCGCGTGGATCTTCGAGTGTCGCAGCCTCACGGTGACCGATTCGAGCGGCCAGTGCTTTCGTCTCGCATACATCGACACCGTCATGGATGTACACGCTCCGAGCGCGCTGACGAGGAGGTCGTATGGGTTCGGCCCCGTGTCTGTGCCTCCGACAGCCAGCGGCTCGTCCGCCTGGAGCCGGTGGCGACCTACCGTGATCTCCTGCGTGAAGCCCTTGGTGCTCCCGTGGACAACCACCCTGGGGTTCGTTGCGGTCGTCGTCTCGCTCATGCTCCCATCCCTCACCTGAGCCGTGGACTGTGTCGAAGACCTTCACATCGAGCTTGCGATTGCGCGAGCGCTCACCTTCGAGGTCACCAGCGCGCGAGCGCGGTCGTAGCGAAACGACAGTACCACGCTCTGAGTCGACGCGGCCCCGGGATGGCCTCCGTCGCACAAGAGGCCCGATCGATTATGGGTCGATGGGTTCGAAGGGGGGCGATGTCCAATCGGGCAGAACGCCATCAGGTGAAAAGAGTACCCAGTGGGCACGATGCCAGTTGGGGCAGCAGATGGGTCTCCCCTTTGAACGAGGCGAGCGCGACGGCGTGGGTAAAGTGACCGAATGGAAGCGGGCGGAGAGGTCGGCAAGATGAAGCCGATGCCCGTCGTGTTCTTCGGTCACCCGATGAACGCGGTCGAGACGAACCGACGACCGCCTGGCACAGGTTCGGGCAGACCATTCCGAACCCGCGGGCGATTCTCGTGGTCTCGGCTCATTGATACGTGAACGTGGGCCGGGCTCAGGGGTGGTGGCCGCTCTGGCTCCACTCGACGGGGACGGCGAACAGGTAGCCGGAACCGTAGACAGTGCGGATGAAACGGGGGGCCTGGGGATCGTCCTCCAGCTTCTGGCGCAAACGGGAGATGCGCACGTCGATGCTGCGATCGAAGGCTTGCTCGGACGTGCCGCAGGCGGCGAGCAGGTGATCGCGGCTCAGCACCCGGTTGGGCGAGCGCACGAAGAGCTCGAGCAACTGGGCTTCGGCGTGGCTGAGCCGGACCTGATGGCCCTGGGGGGCCGTGAGCGACAGGGCATCGACGTCGAACCGCCAGCCGGAGAAGCTGGCGACGGCGTTGCCCTCGGGTGCCTTGCTCAGCCGGCGCAGGATGCTGTTCAGGCGGGCCACCAGCTCGCGCGGCTCGAACGGCTTGACCAGGTAGTCGTCGGCGCCCAGCTCCAGGCCGACGATCCGGTCGGCGACGTTGCCCCGCCCGCTGACCACGAGGAGGGCGATGCCGCTGTCTTGCAGGGTGCGCACGAGCTGCAGGCCATCGACGTCGGGCAACCCGAGGTCGATCACGCAGGCGGCGGGCGGCGATTGCTTGACCCGGGCGAGCAGCTCCGCGCCCCGGGTGAGGTGCTCG
>JBKPRZ010000154.1:0-17689 GCA_046734815.1 Myxococcota bacterium
GTGGGGGGGGGGGCGGGGGGCGGGGCGGGCGGGCGGCGGGGGGGGGGGGGGGGGGGGGGGTGGCCGATCCGGCGGGGCCGCATCCGGCGGGCGCATCTCGGGAATGACCACCGTCGGATCCCCCAGCGCGCCGCCGTCGCCGCGGCTGACCCGGGCGTCGGGCGCCGGGGCGGGCGGCGGTGGCACCAGCCCGCCCTCATGACGGGAACAGCTGGCGGCTGCCCATAAGAAAGGAAGCAGCACCCAGACTACGGAGCCACCCGCACCCGGTTTAAGCATATGGCACCACATCGTAACAGATAGGTGCCGTTTCGGATACGACGCCGACGCAGTTGCGCCTGCAGCGGGCGGTGTCCGGTTTTGTGCCAGCGCGGCGGGGCAGCGCGGTGGCGTTCGGTGGTCTGGACGACCCACCGCCCCCGTGAGGTACCCTGAACGCGCAATGGGCAGGATCTTCGAGACTCGCAAGGCCACGATGTTCGCGCGCTGGAACAAGATGGCGAAAGCCTTCACGCGTGTGGCGCGTGAGCTGACGGTGGCGGCAAAGAAGGGCGGACCGAACGCGGACCACAACCCGCAGCTGCGGCGGGCGATCCAGAACGCACGGGCGATCAGCATGCCCCGCGACAAGATCGAGGGCGCGATCAAGCGCGCGACCAGCAAGGACATGACCAACTACGAGGAGCTGGTGTACGAGGGCTACGCCGCGCACGGGGTGGCGGTGCTGGTGGTCGCGCTGACCGACAACCCGACCCGCACGGTGGCGAACGTGCGCATGCGGTTTCAAAAGCACGGCGGCAACATGGGGGCCTCGGGCAGCGTCGCCTTCGCCTTCAACCAGATGGGTGTTTTCCGGCTGGATCCCACCGGCGTGGACGTCGATGACCTGGAGCTGCACCTCATCGACCACGGGCTCGAGGAGGCCGGCATGGTGACCGACGAGAAAGGCGCGCCCGAGCTCCTGATCCGCTGCGCGCTGCCCAACTTCGGCAAGCTACAGGCGGCGATCGAGGAGCGGGGGCTGACCATCCGCTCGACCGCCTCGGAATACGTCCCGCAAAATCCGATGTCGCTGCCCGAGGAGCAGGCCACCGAGGCGCTGGCCACGGTGGACTGGCTGGAGCAGGACGAGGACGTGCAGAACGTCTTTCACAACCTGGCCTGACGGCGGGGCGATCAGCGGCCGGTGTCGCTGACGCCGGCGGCCTCGAACGTCGCCATCTCGTGCAGGAGGGCCAGGGCCGCCTCGACCAGGAACATGGCGCAGGCGGCGCCCGTGCCTTCGCCCAGGCGGCCCTCGAAGTCGAGCAGCGGGCGCAGACCCAGCTCGCGCAGGACCGCGCTGTGTCCCGGCTCGACCGATCGGTGCGAGGGCAGCAGATAACCGCGCGCCGCTGGCGCGAGCCGGGTGGCGACCAGGGCGGCGGTGCTGGTGGGAAAGCCGTCGACCACCACCGGCAGGCGGGCGGCGGCGCAGCCCAGGGTCAGGCCGCACAGACCGGCGATCTCGAAGCCGCCCAGCTGGGCCAGGGTGCCGAGAGGATCGCGGGGATCGGGCCGGTTGACGGCGAGCCCGCGGCGGATGGCGTCCACCTTGCGAGCGAGGCCGGTATCGTCGACGCCGGTACCCCGCCCGGTGACCTCCTCGGGCGGCAGCCCGGTGAACGCCGCCACCAGCGCGCTGGCGGCGGTGGTGTTGCCGATGCCCATGTCGCCCAGGCCGACCAGATCGACGCCGGCGGCGGCCAGCTCGCCGGCCAGGCCGATGCCCGCTTCCAGCGCCGCGGCCGCCTGCGCCGGCGTCATGGCCGGTCCGCGCGCCAGGCTGGCGGTGCCGGGGCCGATGCGCATCGCGCGGATCCCCACGGTGGCGGGCGCTGGCTGGCGCACGCCCAGGTCGGCGACCACCACCTGGGCGCCGGCCTGGCGGGCCAGCACGTTGATGGCGGCGCCCCCGCGGGCGAAGTTGAGCAACATCTGGGCGGTGACCTCGGCGGGGTAGGCGCTGACGCCGTCGTCGGCGACGCCGTGGTCGGCCGCCATCACGACGATGGCCTTGGCGCCCAGGGTGGGGCGGGGCGTGCGGCGGATGGCGGCGACCTGACAGGCCAGGTCCTCCAGGCGGCCCAGGCTGCGCCGGGGCTTGGTCTTGGCATCGAGCGCGGTCTGGCTGGCGCGCGCGGCCGCCTCGTCGACGGGGGCGATGGCGGCGATGGTCTGTTCGAGCAGCGTGGTTGTCATGGTTCGAGACTCAGTTGTGAAACAGCCAGCCGACTGCCAGGCCGACCTCGAAGGCGGGGCCGTGGGTGCTGGTCCAGCCCTGGAAGATGTCGAAGCCGGCGCTCGCCTCCAGGAACAGAGGGCGGGGCGCCAGCGAGGTGGGCAGCAGGTGGCGGGCACTGATGCCGATCAGCAGGGGTGAGGAAAAATAGACCGTCCAGGTGGCTTCGGTGAAAGGGCCGTAGCCGTCCGGCAGGCGAAAGCCGAGGTGCAGGCCGGTGCCGGAGGTGGCGGCGGGCAGGTGGCTGAAGCTCTCGACCAGCAGGTGCACGTGGTCGAGGCGGATCTGCAGATCGCCCGCGCCCCAGGGGAAGAAGCTGGTCCGTCGACCGAAGAACCCGCGGTCGTCGCTATGAAGCCAGGGACCGATCCGCACACGCACGCGCGGCCCCTCGTACCCCAGAGGCAGCGCCAGATACAGCCCCAGGCCAGGTCGGCGGCCGGCCACGTCCCAGGCGAACGACTGGTTCTGGAAGCGGAGGGCATCGACGATCAGGCTGCCGCGCAGGCCGAAGGCGAACCAGTGGTAGTTGGCGTCGACGGCGCCGGCTGGCTCGACCACCAGGTAGTGGTTGTAGTCCCCGAAGCCGGCGTAATCCAGCCCCACGCCCACCATCGCTTCTCCGGACAGCGGCACCGGCCCGGCGGCCGCCGGGCCGGCCAGCGAGAGCAGCAGCAGGGCGAGCGCGGCCCTCACAGCGTCTCCTTGCAGGTCATGGGCGGCGGGGCCGGGGAATCTTCCAGCGGCACCGGAGCGATCACGCAGGGACCACGCGGGTCAGGGCGTTCCTGGCGCGTGGGCAGGCCGCGCGCGCGGAACACCTCGCGCAGGACGCTGGGTCGGTCGGTCATGATGGCGTCGACGTTCATGTCCAGCAGCTGCTCCATGCGCGGCCGCTCGTTGATGGTCCAGGCGTAGATCCGGCGGTCCATGTCGTGAATGGACCGCACCAGCGGAGCGTCGATCAGCCAGTCGGGCAGCGCGAACAGGTCGTAGTCCGGGCAGGTGCGCGGGGCCAGCCGCAGCGGTCCGGGCAGCTTGCGGGGCAGGGAGGCGCAGGCGGCGGCGTAGGTCGGATAGGTGTGACAGGCCCCGGGCAGGGCCAGTTGCACCTTCTGGCTGACCTGGTCGCTGAACGAGGCGAAGCAGATCTGAGCGTTCAGGTCGAAGGCCGGGCTGGCGCCGGCGGCGCGGTCCTCCGCCTCCTTGGCCCGCAGCAGGGCGATCACCTGGTCGGTGGCGTCGGGGTCCTTGATCTCCAGGTTGATGAGGCAATTGCGGTAGCGGTCGACGACCTCTTTCAAGGTGGGCACGCGCAGCAGCCGCGGGTCGGACACCGGGACGACCTTGCGGGCGTCGGGCGCGCCCGGCGGCGGGGTGGGGAAGGGGATGCGCAGCGAGCGCAGGAAGGCGAGGGTGACGTCCTTGATCCGCGCCGGCTGCATCGCCACCCGATCCAGGTTGTCGTCGTGGGCGATGACCAGCTGCCCGTCGCAGGTGCGGTGCACGTCGATCTCCAGCACGTCGGTCCCGTGCTGGGTCAGCGAGAAGTCGTAGGCGTACAGGGTGTGCTCGGGCAGCTCGTCGCCGCCGCCCCGGTGGGCGATGTGCAGCGGCGCCTGGTAGCGATCCAGGTACACCTTGGCGGGCACGTCGGGGTTGCAGGCGGCGGCCAGACAGGCGGTGGCCAGCAGGAGGCGGCGGGCGTTCATGGGCGCAGCTCGCGGGGGTGGCGCGCGGACAGCAGCTCGGCCCAGCGGGCGCGGCCGGTGGCGCGCAGGCGATCGAGGTAGCGGGGCAGCTCGCCGCGCACGTGTTTGGGGCCGCCTTCGTGCAGCACCATCCAGATCGGATCGGCCGGGTGGGTGGCGCTGGTCATCATCTCGCCCAGCCAGCGCTCGAGCCGGGCCAGCCCCTCGTGCACCACCGCCGGTCGGGCGGAGGCCAGATCGTGTTGCTCGTGAGGGTCGGTGGCGAGATCGAACAGCATGGTGTCGGGGTATCCGTGGTAGCCGTCGTGGTAGGTACGCACGCACAGGTATTCGGCGCCGCCCTGCTGGAAGCGGACGGCGCGCTGGCAGGTCCAGGCGGCCTGCGAGATCACCAGCGTGTCGCGGCCCTGCTCGGCCGACGCGCGCAGCGCCGGCGCGAAGCTGCGGCCGTCCCAGCCGGGCGGCACCGGTCCGCCCAGCAGCTCGAGCAGGGTGGCGGCCAGATCCACCTGGTAGTGCAGGGCGCGGTCCACCCGCCCGGCGCCCAGCTGGGGCCAGCGGATCAGGAAGGGGACCCGGGCGGTGTGCTGGTCGGCGGTCTGGTGGTCGCCGTAGACGTTCAGCTCGCCGAGGTTCTCGCCGTGGTCGGCGGTCACGACGATGGCGGTGTCGTCCCGAACGCCGGCGTCGCTCAGCACCGCCAGCAGCTGGCCCACGCAGCTGTCGGCGTACAGCACCCCCGTGTCGTAGCCGTCGAACAGCCGCCGGACGGCGGCGGGCGAATCGATCTGCAGCGGCTGGCGCGGGTAGTCCCAGGGCAGGTCCGGCGGCGGCCGCTCGTCGAAGCCGATGGTCTCGCGGGCCGAGTGCGGGCCGCAGCCGTCGAAGTGCGCGGCGCGGACCGATTCGGTCAGCCAGCCCGGAACCGGCGCGCTGGCGAAGGGATCGCCGAAGGCGGCGGGGGTGCGGTAAGGCGTGTGCGGGTCCCACAGCTGCACGTGCAGGTACCAGCGGTCGCGGCGGGCGTTCCGGTCGAGCCAGCCGCGGGCCAGCTCGCTGACCTGCTCGGCGATCTCCAGGCCGCGGAGGCCGGGGTTGCACAGCTCGTGGAACCCGGCGGCGAACCAGAAGGCGGCGTGTCGCTCGGCAAACGAGCTGACGCTGGCGGTGTGAAAGCCCAGGTCCCGCAGGCCGCGCACGAAGGCGGTGCGGCCCAGCACCGAGCCGAAGCCGCGTCGGGCCCCCTCGTGCCACAGCTCGGCCTGGGCGCCGCCGTGGTTGACCACGCCGGTGTGGATCCCGAAGCGGCCGGTGAAGAAGGCGGCCCGGCTGGGCAAGCAGGGCACGTCGGACGCGTAGACGTTGTCGAAGCGGATGCCGTCGCGGGCGATGCCGTCGATGTGGGGGCTTGTCGCGCGCGCGTAGCCGTAACAGCCCAGGTGATCCGGCCGCAGGGAGTCGATGTCGATGTGGAGGATTCGCACCGAGGCCGGGCCCGATTATAGAGCCTCCCCTACGCGGGCGGATGTCGAGATGCGCCTTGTGCGCCGGCGCGTGACCGGGATTGCTTGACCGGAAAAGCCCGCGGCCGCAGGAAAGAGGACATGCGTATCCACTGTCTTATTGCGTTCGCGGTGCCGTTCCTGGCCGTGGCCGGTTGCGGGGTGCTGGACGACAAGCCCCACTCGGTGGGCGATTTCTGTGGCGAATACGCCAAGATCGAATGTGAGTCGACGGCGGTCACCTGCAGCCGCACGCGCGCCGAGTGCGAGCCGATCCGTCGGGCGGCCTGTCAGGCCTTCGTGGCGCCGCTGGAAGACCCCTCGCGCCTGTTCCGGTCGAACAACGCCGACGACTGCCTGGAGCAGCTGCGGGTGACGTACAAGAAGAGCCTCATCACCGCCGCCGACCTGCAGGCCCTGACCGCCAAGTGCGGGCGCGTGGTGGAGGGCGCCGCGGTGGCCAACACCACCTGCGCGGTGGACCAGGACTGCCGCTCGCCGCTTATCTGCGACAAGAAGCGCTGCGGGCCGCTGACGGTGGTGGGCGCGGGTCGCAACTGCGCCAACCCGGGCGAGGTCTGCCAGCCCAACGAATATTGCCGCCCCTCCGACAGCCTGATGATCTGTACCGCCCGTCCGGACAAGGGCGCCAGCTGCAGCCTGGACGTCCCCTGCAAGCCCAACCTGCGCTGCAGCGGCACCTGCGTCGAGAAGATGCCGGTGAATGCGGCGTGCGTCGAGGACGACGACTGTGTCAGCGGGTACTGCAACCCCTACCCGCCGCCGGGAGGCGGGCGCACCTGTCTGGCCGGGCTGAGCTTTGCGCCCTTCGCGCCCACCTGCGAGGCCTACTTCGGCCCCAGCACCACCGCCGTGCCCGACGGGGGCAGCGGCGTGGTGCGCGGGGTGCCGGTCGGGGCCCGGTAGGGCGGGCGGCGGCGTTCGCTACGGACCCGAGGCTCAGTAAGGCGTGCCGTCCTTGTGGCAGAACTTGCCCGGGTTGTGGGGGGCGTTCCACAGCAGGTCGGCCTCCGAGTAGCGGGCGGTGTCCTCGGGATCGCGGTTGCTGATCTCCAGGTAGCGCGCGGGGCGGTCGGTGCGGTTGATGACCTGGTGGCCGTCGGTGCTGCCGGCGGGAAACCCGGCGCAGCAGCCGGCGGTCAGCACCTGCTCGCCGGCGTCGGTGCGCAGGACCACCTCGCCCTCCAGCACGTACACCATCTCGTCTTCCCGCGTGTGGTAGTGGCGCATCGAGGACTCCTTGCCGGGCAGCAAGGTGGTGAGATTGACGCCGATCCTGGTCAGGCCGCAGGCATCGCCGAGGGCGCGCTTGTCGCGCGGCATGACCCGCGAGAGGTAGGGCTCGGGGTAGCCGCACCTGTTGCGGACGGGGAGCGTGGCGGGATCGACGGCTGGCAGCTTCAGGCTCATGGACGGGTCCTCCGCCCGCCAGCGTACTACGCGCGGCTGGGGGAGGGCCTGCCCTGCTTGATCGCTTTGTCGGCCTCCTTGATGTGCTTCTCGACGGCCAGGCGCTCGGGGGCGGCGTGGGGCGCGGGGATCGCGTTCTCGTCGGGCACCACATGCGACCCATAACGGTTGGAATACGCCCGGGTCATCTCCGCCCCCAGCAGCAAGATCTGTGACGAGTAATAGATCCAGACCAGCAGCACCGCCAGCGAGCCGGCCGCGCCGAAGGTGGACGCCACGCTGGCCCGCCCGATGTACAGCGCGATGAGGTACTTGCCGACGTGGAAAAGGATCGAGGTGACCAGCGCGCCGAACCAGACGTCTTTCCAGGCCACCTTGGCGTCGGGCAACCACTTGAACAGCAGCGCGAAGAACAGGGCGATCACGCCGACGCCCACCACGTAGTTGAGGATGTAACCGAGCGCGACCCACTTGGGCAGCCACGAGCCCGCCCACTTGACGAACACCTCCAGCCCGGCGCTGAGCACCAGCGACACCAGCAGCAAGAACCCCAGGGTCAGCACCAGGGCCAGCGCCAGGATGCGGGCCCGCACGAAGCGCTTCACGCTCGCGCCCGGCTTGGGCAGCACCTTCCACACGGTGTTCAGCGCGTCCTGCAGCTCGACCATCACGCCGGTGGCGCCGACCAGCAGGGTGGCCAGTCCGACGATGGTCGCCCACACACCGGCCTGGTGCTCGCTGGACTTGAGCACCGCAGCCTGTAACAGCTTGGCGGCTTCGGTGCCCAGCATGCCCGACAGCTCGTCGACGATCTTGCCCTGGGCGGCGTCGTGCCCCAGGAAGAGGCCGGCGATGGCGATGGCCATGATCAGCACCGGCGCCAGCGAGAAAACGGTGTAATAGGACAGCGCGGCCCCCAGGCGCGGGCACTTGTCGGTGCTCCATTCGCTGAAGGTGTCTTTCACGACCGGCCAGGTCTTGCCCCAGATGCGGCGCATGCCTGGGTGGTCGATCAATCGGCGTGCCACCGCGGACATACGGACAGTGACTGTCCGCCGCTCATTGCGGTCACGGGTGCGTGACGGGAACCGGGTTCCTGTTACCCGTTCCCCACGCCCGGATCCCTGAGCCGGTCCCCCGAGTCGGGGGCGATAGAGGTCGGCTTGCGCCAGGCCTCCCGCAGGCGCGCGGCCACATCGACCAGCGGGGGAGCGGGCGCGGGCGCGGTGTCGTTGTGCGGCTCCCGCGGCGGGGTGTGCCGGTCGAACAGCGGCAGCAGGTGATCGGGCAGAAAACGGCTGCGCGGCGAGAACACGTGGCGGTCGCCGCGACGGGACTGCTGGCGGATGTAAAAGCGCAGCGGGTGGATCAGGGTGAGCACGTTCTTGGCCCGGGTCATGGCCACGTACAGCAGGCGGCGCTCTTCCTCGATCTGATCCGGGTGGGCGGTGGCCAGGTCCGACGGGAAACAGCCGTCCGCCACGTTGAGCACGAACACGGTGTCCCACTCCTGCCCCTTGGCCGAATGCACAGTCGATAGGATCAGGTAGTCCTCGTCCAGATGGGGCGCCCCCGCCTCGGCGCCGGTGGCCTCGGGCGGATCCAGCGTCAGCTCGGACAGGAAGCGCTCGCGCGACGGGGAGGCGGAGGCCAGCTGCTCCAGCTGTTCCAGATCGCCCAGACGCGCGCGGGCGTCGTCGTGGATCCGTTCCAGGTGTGGCTGGTACCAGCTGCGGACCAGACCGAGTTGGCCGGCCCAGGGCGTGGCCGGATCGCACAGCTGGCGGTACAGGTCTACCAGCGCGGGCCAGTCGTCGCGGGTGGCGGGCGGCGGGATGAACGAGCGCAGTGACTCGGGCAGCGACAGGCTGTCCGCGGCCACCGCGTCCGAGAGGCGCCCGGCGGTCTGTGGGCCCAGGCCGGGCAGCAGCTGCGCCACCCGGAAGCCCGCGAGCGCGTCGCGTGGGTTCTCGGCCCAGCGCAGGACCGCCAAGGTGTCCTTGACGTGGGCCGCCTCCAGGAAGCGCAGCCCGCCGTATTTGACGAAGGGGATGTTGCGGCGGCCGAGCTCCACTTCCAGCAGGTCGCTGTGGTGGGCCGCGCGGAACAGGACCGCCTGCTGGCGCAGCGGCACGCCCGCCTCCCGTCGCTCGAGGATGTGCTCGACGACGTGGTCCACCTGGGCCAGCTCGTCGTCCACGGTCAGCAGGCGCGGCCGCTGGCCGCCGGCGCGCGCGCTGAACAGCTCCTTGGCGTGGCGTTCGGGCGAAAGCGCGATCACGCCGTTGGCGGCGGTGAGGATCGGCTGGGTCGAGCGGTAGTTCTGCTCCAGCGCCCGCACCGCCGCCGCCGGCTGGTAGCGCTGCGGGAACGACAGGATGTTGCGAACAGTGGCCGCGCGGAACGAGTAGATGGCCTGGGCATCGTCTCCGACCACCGTGACCCCACGTCCGTCGGGGCGCAGGCGCGCGAGGATCTCGGCCTGGATGGCATTGGTGTCCTGATATTCATCGACGAGGATGTGCGAGAACATCCCGCCCACCCGCGCCGCCAGCGACGGCTCGCCCAGCAGGTGAAACCAGTACAGCAACAGGTCGTCGTAGTCGAGCACCTGCCGCCCCGCCTTGGCCTCCACGTACGCCGCGAACAACCCGTGCAGCGCCTCCTCCCAGGCCAGGCACCAGGGGAAGGCCTCCTCCAGGCACGCCCGCAGCGGCGCCTGCGTGTTCACCACCCGCGAGTAGATGGCCAGGCAGGTCCCCTTGCGCGGGAACCGCTCGCGCGTGCGCGCCAGCCCCTGCTGCTGCCGGATCTGATCGATCAGATCCGCGCTGTCCTCCCGGTCCAGCAAGGTGAACCCCGGAAACAGCCCCACGCTCTCCGCGTGCACCCGCAGCAGCCGGTTGGCGATCGCATGGAAAGTCCCCGCCCAGGTGAGCGCATCCTGCCGCCGCCCCCCACCGATCCGCGCCACCCGCCGCACCATCTCCGCCGCCGCCCGCCGTGTGAACGTGAGCAGCAAGATCCGCCGCGGATCCGCCCCCCGCCCGATGAGCGCCGCCACCCGATGTGCCAGGGTCTGCGTCTTGCCGGTCCCCGCCCCCGCCACCACCAGCAGCGGCCCATCCCCATGCTCCACGACCGCCCGCTGGGCCTCGTTCAGCGGCTTCTCCGCAGCAAGAACACTCACCGAAGTAGACTATCCAGATGTTCAGGTACAGCGCAAGTTAGTCCGCGATCGAGCCACCCGCTGGCCCGGAGCAGTCAGGCGGGCTGTACGCGTGGACCGTCAGACGACCTGCTGCTGGCCCTGGTGGCGCTGAACGCCGGCACCGGCGACCTGGTCTGGGCCCGCTCGCTGGCCACCATCCCGGGAGCCGCGGTGTGAAACCGTCAGGCCGTCGGGCGCTCGGACGATTTGATCAGACCGTACCGGCGCCAGCCCACCGCTGCGAGCCAGGTGCGGGGCGCGCAGACGGGCGGGTCGGTATTGGTGCGGGGTGGCCGTGGGTCCAGTCCTTCGAACCAGGATGCCGACGAGCAGGGATCGAGAGTCCGTCTGTCCCAGGGTCGGTGTTTCCGGAAATTCATGAGCACGTACACCAGCCCGTTGCGGACCTCCCGCGGCGTCTTCAGCGTCCGCGTGTGATACCGGTCGCCCCACACCGCCCCCCGCCGACCGAGGACGCGATTGATCGCCCGGGCCGTCCGGATAGCGAGCCCGCTGGCTCCCCGCGCGAGCGCCCGTGGGTCGTCCGCTTCGACCATGAGGTGCACGTGATCCCCCTGCACGGAGAAGTGAATCACCCGAAACGCCGCCGAGCTCGCCGCGCGCAGAGCCTCCCGCACCGCCGGGAACACCCCAGCAGCCCTCAGCGAGGGCAATCCTCCCCGCGCCCGCAGCGTGAGATGAACAGGCGCAGCCGCCGCGTGCGGCCCCCGCGCCCGATGCGCCACCGACCGCCTCTTCCCGGCCACGATGGGCCGCCCCGCACCCGCTCGCCTTCCACCCCATCCAGCGGTCCGAGAGAGCACCAGTTGCATCGGCTGCTTTTTCATTTGAATAGGGCTACAAAATAGCATGACGCGCATCGCGGGTCAATCCAGAAAATGCGTTCCCCAGATTTGACGATGTCCACTTCCCCCACGGCGTTTCGCGATCGAACGAGCACCTTCCTCCTGACCAGATGATCGCGGGGCCCTCACAATGGCTGGGGCGTCTCCTTGCCGCTGATGCGATCGATGATGTTGTCGTTGGGGTCGCGGTTTGCGCGTTCGCGTTCAGTTTCAGACTCTGACGACTCTGACTCTGACTCTGACTCTGAAAATGCGAAGCTAAGTCGCAGTTGGGGCTGTGGGCATGTGGAAAACCGTCTGCGGTTTTCCAAGGGCTGTGGGCGGTCTGCCGTCCACAGCCCGGCATGTCCACAGCCCGCCTTGCAAGCGAGCGGCTGCGCCTTGCAGGGACCGACCCGCGTTGCAGGCGAGCCGCCCGTCCAGGCAACCGCCGGACGGCTGTGGAAAGTGCCGGGGGTGTGGACAGCAGACTGCCCACACCCCCTTGGACAAACGCGCAGACGCGTTTGCCCACACTTTCCACAGCCGCTACTACTGCTGATGGCTTCGCGAGAGTCAGAGCCAGACCAGACCAGAGCAGAGCAGAGCAGACCAGACCAGCGACCAGCGCGCCGGGTGGTGTCGGTGTCACTTGAGCGGAACGGCGCCGCTTCAGATCCAGCGCCTGCCCATCGGTGCGGGCGCTCGGTGTTTGCGGGAAGGACGCGGTCAGGCGGGTGGTAGCAACTCGGCCTTCGTCAGGATCGCGCGGACGGCGGCCTTTTCGTCGGGGTCGAGGGGGAGGAGGGGCTCGCGGACCGGGCCGACGGGGCGGCCGCAGAGCTCAAGGGCTGCTTTCAGGCCGGCGACGCCGTAGCGGGCGGTGACGGCCAGGTTCGCTTCGACGAGGCGGAGCTGGATGGCGCGGGCTTCGTCCAGGGCGCCGGAGCGGACGCAGGTGATCAGGCGGTCGAGGGGGCGGGCGGCGATGTTGGCGAGGGCGCCGATGCAGCCGATGGCGCCGATGGACAGGGCGGGCAGAAGGTAGCCGGTCGAGCCGGCCATGACCTGGAAGGACGGGGCGGTCTCGCGGATGATCAGGGCCATCTTCTGCAGGTCGCCGCTGCTGTCCTTGAGGCCGATGATGTTGGGGTGCTGGGCCAGCTTGATCACCGGGGCGGCGGGCATGTCGACGCCGGTGTTGGAGGGGACGTTGTACAACGTCACCGGGATGGGCGAGGCGTCGGCCACGCGGCGGAAGTGGTTCTCCAGGGCGGCGGGGGTCATCTTGCCCTTGAAGTACGACGGGGTGACCACCAGGGCGGTGTCGGCGCCCCGGCGGGCCATCTCGCGGGTCAGGGCGATGGTGTCGCGGGTGGACTCGGCGCCGGAGCCGGCGATCAGCACCCGGTTCTTCGGGGTCATCTCGCGCGCGGTGGCTACCACTTCCAGGCGCTCGTCCCACGACAGTGAGCTGAACTCGCCGTTGGATCCGCCCGCCAGGTAGCCGGCCAGCGGTTCGTCGTTCAGCGTGCGTAGCAGCGCGCGGAACGCGTCCAGATCCAGGGCGCCGTCGGCCTTGAAGGGGGTCGGCAGCGGCGGAAACATTCCCGACAGCGAAACGGCAGCGGTGCGGTCCACGGGCCGCACGTTATCACGCGCCCCCACCGCCCGGCGGGGGGAGACGGTCCGGCGCGCCGAAGATCCCTTCAGGCTCAGCGGGGCGCGCCGCTGGAATCGTTCACACCACGTCGCGGATCGCGCGCCACAGCGCCCAGGCGTCGGCCAGTGCCCCGACGTCGTGGGTGCGCACGAACGCCGCGCCTGCTTGCAACGCCCACAGCTCGGCGGCGAGGGTACCCGGGCCGCGCTCGGCGGGAGGCTTGCCGCCGGCGATGTGGCCGATGAACGACTTGCGCGAGGCCGAGACGTAGAGGGGACACCCCAGCGCGGCGAGGGCGCCCAGGTGCTTGAGCACCCACAGGCTGGGCTCGGGATTGGCGCCCAGGAAGAACCCCATGCCCGGGTCGATCAGCACCCGGCCGCGGTCGATGCCCTGTCGCTCCAGCTCTGCCAGGCGCGCGCGGAAGAAGTCCTGGATCTCCTCGATCAGCCCGTGGTGCGGGCGGGTGGTCCGGTCGGCGCGCGCGCCGCGGCTGCGCGAGAACATCAGCACCACGGGTATGGCGTGGCCGGCCAGCGCCTGCACGCTGTCGGGCGATTCCAGCGCGGTGATGTCGTTGATCATGTCGGCGCCCTCGGCCAGGACCGCGCGCATGACCGCCGCCTTGTGCGTGTCGACCGAGACGCGCGCGCCGGCGCGCTTGAAGTGCCGCAGGACCGGCGCCAGCCGGGCGATCTCCTGCTCGGCGGGTACGGCCTTTCCGTCGGGGTTCGAGGACTCGGCGCCCAGGTCCAGCCAGTGCGCGCCCTCGGCCAGCAGACGCTCGCCGTGGGCGATGGCGGCAGCAGGCTCCAGGGTGCGCCCTCCGTCCGAGAACGAATCCTCGGTGAGATTGACGATGCCGACCAGCTGGGCGTCGCTCACCCGCGGACTCTACACCGCGGCTTGTGCCCGCCCGCGCCGATACCCATGGTGCGTCCCTGGGTAGCCATTCAATCGGGGGTGCAAAGATGCCTGAGAAAGCAACGGTGGCGAAGGCGAAGCGGGACCTGCGGCAGGGAAAGAGCCCGACGACCGCGGCCGGTGAGTTCGTCCACGAGGAGATCGAGCACGTGCGGCGGGGCAAACACGGCGCGCGCTCGCCGCAACAGGCCATCGCCATCGGGCTGTCCAAGGCCCGCCGGGCCGGCGTCCCGCTGCCGCCGCCCAAGCGCGGGCAGGCCAGCAGCAAGACCCGGCAGTCCGCCCGCCGCGACTACCAGACCGGCCAGGGGGAGCGCAAGCCGCGCGCGCCGTCGAGCAAGCGGAGCGCCGGCGTGCGCGGGGCCCTGAAGCGCGAGGGCCGCGGCGCCGTCTCCAAGCGCGCCCTGTCGACGCAGGCCAAGCGCGCCTCCAACCGTCGCAAGCAGAGCCGCAGCCGCACGAAGTAGCCTGCGGCTCGAAGCCGCCACGTCAACAGTGATACCCTACGGGACACCGAGGAGGCGGTGCCCCCATGAAGCGTGTCCTGTTTTCCATCGTGCTGCTGCTGGCTGCCGGGCCGGCGGCCGCGCGCGAGCTGTTGAAGCCGACGAAGACCATCCCGGTCGGCACCCGCCCCGAGAGCGTCACCCGCGGCTTCGACGGCCACTGGTTCATCACCGTGATGAATGCGCCCGACAAGCCGGGCGACGGCGTGGTCAAGGTGCTCGACGGCGACACCGCCAAGGACTTCGCTACCGGCATGAACGAACCCAAGGGTATCTGCTTCACCGGCAAATACCTGGTGGTCACCGACGTGAACCGGGTCTGGAAGATCGACGCCAAGGGTGAAAAATCCATCCTGGCCGACGACGCCGCGTTCGCCGAGCCGGTGGTCTACCTGAACGACGCGGCCTGCGAGCCGGGCAGCAAGACCATCTACGTCACCGACATGGGCGCACACAGCCGCATGCGCGACCCCCAGGGCAACCTCTGGCCGCTGGGCAGCCCGGGCGCCGAGGCCCTGCCGGCGATCGGGCGCGTGTACCGCATCGGCCTGGACGGCAAGGTCCAGATCGCGCTCGACAAGTCCACCGACATGCCCTGTCCCAACGGCGTCTCGGTGGCCGGACCGGGCCGCCTGCTGATCGGCGAGTTCTTCACCGGCACCCTCATCGAGGCGCGCGGCAAGAAGCTGCGTCCCATCGCCAGCGGCATGCGCGGCGCCGACGCCATCGAGTCCGACGGGCACGGCAACGTGTATGTCTCCAGCTGGACCGAGGGCAAGGTGTTCAAGGTCGGCAAGGGCCACAAGGAGCCCGAGGTGGTGGCCGAGGGCTTCCAGGCCGCCGCCGACTTCTTCCTCGACAAGAAGGGGCACCAGATCCTGGTGCCCGACATGAAGGCCGGCACGCTGGTCTTCCTGCCGCTGCCGAAGTAGATCCGCGCTCCGGAGGTCGTCATGCTCCGTCCACCCGTCCTCGCCGTCGCCATCCTGCTCAGCGCCGCGCCCGTCGGCGCCGGCGGGCCCGACGTCCCCGAACCCATCCGCCAGCAAGCCGGCTGCTTCCAGGTCAGCTACCGCTTCCTGGAGGCGGGCAAGCCCGCCGCCGAGCCGACCAGCACCAAGGAGTGGATCTCGCTGGCCAGCAAAGAACCCGGCGCGGTCACCCTGACCCACATCGGGATCTTCGGGGACGATCCCACCTGGCACTTCCAGGACGTCTGGAGCAAGCGCCCCGACGGAGCCTGGCGGCTGCAGGTGATGGGGCGGGGCGGTCCGCGCTACACCTGCGAGGGCAAGTTCGTGGCCGGCCGGCTGCACTGCCGGGCGCCGGGCGCGTCCAAACCGCTGCGGGACAAGGACCGCAAGGACTACGACAAGCTCGACCGCGGCATCTCGCTGCTGGTCGGCCCCAAGGCCTGGGCCCAGCAGGAATACAACGACAAGGTCAAGGCCGACGGCACCCTTGTCAGCGTCGAGGTGGGGCTGGTGGAATACCAGCGGCTGGATGACAAGGCCTGCGCGGCCGCCCAGAAGAACCCGCCCGCCGCCCCGATGTGATCGCTCAGGGCGCCTGCCAGCCCGAGCCCAGGTAGTTCGAGCCGACGTATTCGAAGAACGCGGCCGGCTTGGACCGCGGCAGCGGCATCCAGGCCGGGGGGGCGGCCAGGCGCCCGCGCCGGTGCACGAACAGCCGCACGTGGCCCAGCTCGGTCGAGCTGCCGGCGTTGAACAGCGACAGCGGCCGGCGCTCGTCGGCGTGCACCTGCAAGGTGACGGGGTCGTGCCGGTGGCCGTGCAGCACCAGGTCGCAGCGGCCCCGCAGGGCGGCCAGCAGCTGCGTGCCCAGCTCCAGCTCCTCGCCCGAGCTCCAGCCCAGCCAGGAGATCAGGCGCTCGGCGTGGGTGTCGTGGGGCAGAGGTACGAGGTGGTGGTGCAGCAGCAGCACCGCCAGGGTCTCGGGCGGGACCTGCTCGAACGCCGCCACGATGCCGGCCAGGTCCTCCTCGGACATCTGGCCGTGGCTGTGGATCAGCGATCGGTTGTGGGGGCCGGTCGAGTCGAAGCGGACCAGGTGCAGGCCCGGGTGGCGCTCGATGGAGACGCGCTCGCCGGGCATCATCTGCGAGCCGACGTCGTCGTTGAGGCGGTCGTGGTTCCCCGGGATGATGGTCAGGCGGCCCCGGTCGGCCAGGGGCGCGAACGCCTCCTGGAACTGCTCCCACTCGTGGCGGCGGCCGCGGTGGGTGATGTCGCCGGTGACCACCACGTGGTCGACGTTGCGGCGGACCAGCGCCTGACACATGCCTGGAAGCCCGCGGTCCGCCTCTTCGCCGCGACCGACGTGCAGGTCTGACAGGTGCGCGAGTGTTTTATCCATGGGCTTGGTTCGTCGAGAAACAAAGTAAGTCACCGTCGACGAGCGCGTCGAAGCGTTCCGGGATCTTTCTCGCAACGACGGAGCAGCCAAACTGTGGCGGACAAAGCCCAAGCAACAGCCAGGTGACACGGACGTAACGAGTCGGGTGGCCAGCCACCCGGCTTGAGGCCCGCATGCACACAATCACGTTCGTCGACGGAGATCGTCGTCGACCAACAGCCTGTCAGGCGTGCCGATGGCCGCGATGGTCGCAACGCCGGACGGTCATCCGCCGACGGCCGGGGTGTCGAGCGCGATCAGTTCGGACAGAAGCAGCCGGGGGCGTTGCCGCGGAGGATCTTCATGTCGTTGTAGTGGATGGCCGCCTCGCCGGCGCCGTTGGCCTTGTTGCGGTACAGGCCCCACTTGGGTCGCACGAAGTCCACGTCGTTGTCCCACAGGTCGATGTTGCCGTTGGTGTAGGACAGCACCGTGCTGCCGTCCTCCTCCTTCTTGAGCAGCAGCGACACCGAGCCGGCATCGGCGAACTTGATGGTGATGCTGGCCGTGATCCAGACGTTCATGATCGTCGACAGCGGGATCGACGAGACCACGCCCAGCCGGGCGGTGTCGACGGTGAGGTTGCTCTTGTTCGCTTCCAGCGCGAAGTAGGGCGCTACCCCCAGCGGGCCGTGCTGCTTGACCTGGAAGATGTCGCACCAGGTGGGGTTGGCGTTCATCGCCACCAGCTTGAACCGCCAGGTGTAGCTGAGAGTGTCGCCTTTCATGGCCTTGTACATGGCCGGGTTGCCGGGATTGACAGTCAGCTCGTTCCGCTGGCGATTCGCACCGCTGGAGACGGTCTCCTCGGCGCCGTTCTGGTGCAGGACGAACAGGAACGACGACCCGGTGTCGGTGATGTAGCCCGAGTCGGGACCGTCGATGGGCAGCAGGTCCTTGGACTTGAAGTAGGCGTAGGGATCGCTGCCGCTGGCGTGCAGCTCGAGCACCACCGTGCCCGCGGTGACCGAGGGGGTTCGACCGCCCTGGCAGGTGTTGCCGGCGCAGCAGGGGCCGGCGGGCATCCCGCAGGCCCCGACCGGATTGACGTCGGGGGGCGAGCCGCCATCGGGCGGACGTTCGCCGGACGGCGGGGTCGTCGGTGGGGGCGCGCCGCCGCTGCCCGCCTCGGCGCTTCCGCCGGCGCCCGCGCTGCCACCGGCCCCCGCGCTTCCACCCGCAGCGCCACCGCCTGTCTC
>JBKPRZ010000155.1:0-6520 GCA_046734815.1 Myxococcota bacterium
CAGCTCACCCAGGACCGAATGGGCCCAGGGGTCCTGCCGCCCCGCCGCCGCCAGTGCGCGCGCCAGTTCGCCGGCGCCGTCGCCGCCGGTGGCGGCCAGGGCGGGGGCGCGGCAGGTGTGAGCGACCAGCGCCGGCACGCGACCGACGAGCGCGTCGCAGCTGGCGATCGCCTCGCGGTAGCGGCCCTTCACCGTCAGCACCACCGCCCGGGTGAGCTGCGCCTGTGGTTGTCCGGGGACGCGCGCGATCAGGCGGTCCAGATCCGCCAGCGCGCCGTCGAAGTCGTGCCGGGCCTGCTTCAGGGTTGCCCGCAGCAGCAGCGGCTCGTCGGGCGCGTCGGCCGCCGTGAAGGCCGCCCCCAGCGCCGCCTCGGCCTGCCCCAGGTAGCGGGGATCGCCCTGCCGGCGCGAGGCCTCGATCGCCAGCCGTGCCAGCCGGGTGTCCGTGCCCCCCGGCGGCAGCGCCCGCGCCCGCCGGGCGATCTCCGCGAGCAGCGGGTCCCGCCCCCGCGGCGGCACCGTCTCGATCACGCCGTCCTCCGTCGAGGTGAGCGCCGCCGCCGTGAAGCGCGGGTGGGCGGCGACGGCGATGGTGGCCAGCGATCCGGCGATCACCAGCGCCACCGCGCGGCGTTCCCTGCGAACCGTGTCCTGAGCAGACATCGTGGGCAATACGACCCGCGGGTCGCCTCCGGATCGCGCCTGCACGAACGCCGCGCCCGCTCTATCATCAGTTCGATGACCCCCGCCCCGTCCTCTGCCGACCTGATGACCCTGTTCCAGACCTGGTTCGATGAAGCGATCGCCGCCGGCGTGCCCGAACCCGAAGCCATGGCGCTGGCCACCGCCACGCCCGACGGCCGCCCCAGCGTCCGCTACGTGCTGTGCCGGGGGATCGGCCCGCGGGGCATCCACTTTTTCACCAACCTGCAAAGCCGCAAGGGCGACGAGCTGGCCGGCAACCCGCGCGCGGCGGTCGTCTTCTTCTGGAACGCACCGGGCATGCGCCACCAGATCCGGCTGGAAGGTCGGATCGAGCGGCTGTCGGACGCCGAGGACGACGCCTACTTCAGCTCACGCCCGCGCGGCCACCGCCTGGCCGCCCTGGCTTCACCGCAGAGCCGGCCGATCGAGCACGCCGCCCTGCTGGCACGCTACCGCGAGCTGGAGAGCCGTTATCAGGGCGTCGAGGTGCCGCGCCCGCCCCACTGGGGCGGCTACCGCCTGGTCCCCGAGGCGGGCGAACGCTGGATCGCCCAGGACAACCGCCTGCACCGCCGCACCCGCTACCGCCTGGAGCAGGGCCGCTGGATCGCCGAGGAGCTGGGCCCCTGAGCGCTATTTGATGACGGTGGCCAGGCGCAGCAGATCGCTGCTGAAGCTGGCCCCCTCGCTGCGGGAGCCGTTCAGGTTGACCATGATGGTGGGGCGGCCGTTGGTGAGGAAGACACCCAGCGAGACCCCGCTCTTGACGTAGCTCTCGCGGCTGCCGACGCTGATCACCTTGCGCTTGCGGGTGAGCTCGACGATGTCGTTCACGCTGCTGTCCAGCCCCGGGCACAGGTAGACGACGTCGATCTCGTCGTTGCCGATGGCGTTGCCGAAGGAGGCGGCATCCTTGAACGTGCTCTGGGTGGTCTTCAGTGGCAGACCGGCCAGCTTCAGGTTGCCGACCCCCTTGAAAGCTTTGAGCATGGCCGCGCCACACGCCTCCGAGCCGGAGTTGCCCACCTTGGACACGACCGCCAATTTGACCTCGCTACCAACCCGCTCCTTGAAGTTGTCGTCGTACACGAGTGCTCGCGAGAGGATCAGGACCTGCTGCTCGGGGGGCACGTCGTCGCCGGCCAGCGCCTCGCGCATCGGCCAGCCCGGACTCAGGGCGACCGCGCAGAAAAGCACGGCCGCGCCGACAACGTTTCGCCAACTGTGCGAATGCCGGCGCGGACTTCCAGACCACTTATGAGGTGCCCACACCGTCGAGGTCCAAACCGCGCAGCTCATTAAGAGTAGTACGGTTTGGACGTTTCGGCCCGCCGCGAGCATGCATGGCTTCCCTCTGTCGGGCGGCGAGCGCCGATCGCCTACATCTCGGTCGCTGTCGTGGCTGCTGTGTGGGCCGCTATTCCGGGAGGGTCACGCCGGCCAGCACCAGGTTGGCGCTGTACAGGATGTCGGGCTCGTTCACCGTCCACCAGCCCACATCGTAGCTGCCCTCGGGAATGAAACCGCCGTCCCAGAGATCGCTCTGCCGCCAGTGCCACAGACTGTGCGCGGGCAGTCCCGATCGCAGCGGGCGCGGGTTGTCCCAGAGCAGAGCCTTGGCGGGCGCGCCGGGAGAGAGAAAGCCCATGTCGCGGGCGTTGGGGCCGCCGATCAGGAACCCGGGCGGCGGCGGTTCGCGCGCGCCCCACTCGAGGTGATAGATGCGGGTCGGTCCGCGACCCACACCGGTCACCATCGACGAGCCGATGGGGTTGCGCCCCAGCACCCAGTGCCACTGGTCGCGTGCCGCTTCGGCCAGCCAGCTGCGCTCGGGCGCCAGCCGGGCGGCCACCGCCAGGATGTGCGCCTTCTCCATGAGGTTGGAGTTGTGGCCCCAGTAGTAGTCGTCCACGGTCGAGGCGCAGCGATAGCCGTCGCTCTCGACCTGGGTGCGCATCGATTCGGCGACCGCCAGCAGCCGACCGCGCGCCTCGTCGCGGAGACGTCCGGGCGTGGCCTCGTCCAGGGCCAGCCCGATCAGGCCCCAGCGGCTGAGGTTGGCCCAGGCGCCGCGCAGGAACTCGCCGGTCTCGGCGCCCGCGCGCACGCGTTCCTCGGCGAAGGCCAGCGCCTCCGGGTCACGGAAGGTACGCCACATCTCGACCGCGGCCACGAAGCGCGCGCCCAGATCGTTGAAGGCCGGTTCGTCGTCCCACAGCGGCTGGGCGCCGCCGGCGCGGCGGTCCGAGCGGATCTGCTCGGGGTGCCGCTGCAGGAAGGCCCATCCACCGCCGGCCGAGGCCGCCGCTCGCTCGGCGAACTCAGGATCCCAGCGCGGGTACAGCCGCGCGGCCATGGCCAGCGCCGCCACCGCCTTGGCGGTGCCGGCGGTGCTGATCCCGGCCACCCACCGCACGGTGCTGTCCTGGTCGGCCGGTCCCTCGGGCGAGGTACCGGTGACCGACTCGCGGTGGCGGAAGGCGCCCTCCGGCTCCTGCATCGACAGCAGCCAGCGCAGCCCCCACTTGATCTCGTCCAGCAGGTCGGGCGCGCCGTTGCCCGACTCGGGCAGGTCGAGCGCACCGTCGGTGAAACGTTCCGGCGCCCACTCGTAGGCCAGCAGCAGCGCCTGGGCCGAGGGGGCCAGCGAGGGGACGTAGATGTCGAAGTTGCCGGCGTCGTGCCAGCCGCCCTCCAGCCGGAAACGGCGCTTCTTCTCCGGATAGTCGGTCAGGTCCCAGCCCACGTCCTCGTGCACGTGCGACGGTCGCGGCCGCAGGTAGCTGCGCCCGTCCCAGCTGGCGTGCGGCGCCTGCAACGAGGTGCGGGTGCGCTGGAAATAGAAGCTCTTCTGGGCGGCGAGCAGGGCCCGCTGGTAGACGTCGGTGCCGACCTCGAAGGGCAGGCTCTCGCCGCCGTCGCAGGCCAGCAGGTAACGGCCCGGACGCCGGACCGCGCTGAAGTCCACCTGCCACACCCGGTCGCCGGAGGCCCGGTCGAGACCGCAGTCACGCACCGCCAGGCCGCCGGGCGGCAGCGCGGGCACCGGGCCGGCCTTGCCCAGCTTGTGCACGGTCACACCCACCGGCTCCACGGTGAACACGGCGACCTTGCGCCAGCTGGTCGGGTAGCCGACCGTGTTGACCTTGACCGGCGGGATGGAGTCCGCCCCCACGTCCGGGGAGGTCGCGCGGTGCGGACCAAACCTCCGCGCATGCGGAGCAGCGGATGGAGCCTTCATCGCGACCCTGTCCCTTGTGATGAAACATTGGCGCCGCGTGCCGGTTGTCAAAACCGCTGAAAAGGACTGACCGGACGGTCAGCTCGAGCCAGCTTCCTCAGCTCTGGGCGTGCCGGAGGGTGTAATAGCGGCGGTATTCGCCGGGGGTCTGGCCCACCACCTTCTTGAATGAGCGCAGCAGGTGGTGCTGGGACTGGAACCCACAGCTCTGGGCGATCTGCTCGGTGGTCAGCGCCGAAGACGAGAGCAGCCGCTTGGCGTGCTCGACCCGCAGCGAGCGGACGTACGACAGGAACGACGTCCCGGTGGCCTGCTTGAACGCGCGGGTGAAGACCGGGACCGAGAACCCGGCCCGCCGGGCCACCTCGGGCAGCCGCAGGGGCTCGGCGAAGTTCTCGCGCAGGTACTGCAGGGTCGCCTCCAGCCGCAGCACCTTGGGGCCGTGCAGCGCCGAGGTCGAGACCAGGCTCAGCCGCGCCAGCGCGTCCTTGAAGCCCTCGATCACCTGGTACAGCGACTGGGCCTCCTCCAGCTTGCTGGCCAGGTCGTTGGCGAAGCGGTCGCGGGCCTCGGTGCGGATGGGGTAGCGCCGCTCGATGCCGGTCAGCAGCTGGAACAGCACCGACAGGAACTGGCTGCGGGTCACCTCGATCCGCCCGGCCGAGTAGCTGAGCACCAGCTGCACGTATTTGTCGCTGGCCAGGCGGATGGCCACGTCGCTCTCGCGCTCGAACGCCCCGACCAGGCCGTCGACGGCGGCGTGCAGCTCGGCGTAGCGCAGGGTCGAGCCGGCGGCGTGCTCGTCGTAGAACAGCACGTCCTTCTCCAGCTGCGCGCACATGTGCAGCGCCAGGATGGCCTCGCGGTGCGACGGGTGCAGGGGCGCGCCCGGGGCCAGGGTGCGGCCGATGCCCACGATGGCGCGCACGTGGAAGCGTTCCTTGACGAACTGCTGGAAGCGCTGGGCCCGCTCGCGCAGCTCCAGGCGGGCGCGGGCGGCGTTGCGCCCGGGCTCGGTGGAGGTGACCAGCGAGACGCCGTAGTCCTGCAGGCGGGTGCCGGCGGTCTCGGTGGTCGAGCGGGCGAAGGCGATGACCGCCCGCTGGATCTGGGCGTTGCGCACCAGGGTGCGCATCGGCTCGACCGCCTCGTCGGGGGGATCGATCGGCATCAGCGCCATGGCGGTGCTGGGCAGCCGCTCGATGCCCAGCCCCTCTTTCATCCAGTCGGTCAGGCGGCCCTCGTGGTGCCAGGGGGTCAGCTGGAACTTGTCGGGGCTCAGCGCGCTGCCGATCCAGTCCTCGATCGGCCACAGGTTCGAGAAGTAGTCGCGGTTGATCGCGTCCACCTCCTCCTGGATGCGCGGCCCCTCGCCGCCCCCGCGGCTGGTGAGGAAAGAGGCGTACAGGCGCATGAACGATCGGACCGCCTCCAGCAGCTGTTCGTCGAGCACCGGCAGGCTCAGCGCCATGCGCACGAAGGCGGAGAAGTCGGGGTTGGCGCTGGCCGGCTCCAGACCGGACAGCTCGCGCCAGTGCGCGGTCAGACTCTCCCAGTCGGGCTGCGCGCGGAAGAACTGACCGGTGTAGAGGAAGGTCCGGCGTTCCTCGTCGTCGGGCAAGGCGTAGAAGAGATCCCAGAACCCCAGCAGCTGCTTGAGCACCGGCTGGGCGCTGGTGCGCGCCTCCTCCAGCGCGGCCTGGTAGTGGCGGTCGCGCAGCTTGTCCTTGCCGAAGTAGATCTCGAAGTGGAAGGGCTTGGGCCGCTGGCTGGGATCGGTGAGCTCCATCCAGTCGAGCTCGCCGTTGCTGTCCTGACGGATCACCCAGAACGGCAGCTCGGGCCGGAGCGCGACGATGTTGTGGATCGCGTACGCGTCCTGCAAAGCGCCCAACCAATCGCGGGAGAGACGCTCGCGGGCCATATGCGGAAATTACATTCGGCGGCGGGTCGCTTTTCAACTCAACATGCGTCGATTTCGGTCGATTCCGACGTCTTTCCCGACGCGAGCTCGGCCCGATCCACGCGGAAGAATAACGCGACGTGATTTTGGTTAACGGGCAGCGGCCGAACCGTGTCCTGACGATATGACCAGAACGGTGGCGTTGACCCGGAAGTCGAAGCTCGTTGCTCTATGCGTGGGGATTGTCTTTTCTCCGGCGCTGGCCCAGGCCCAGATGCGCGGCGGGGGTGGCGGCGGCATGCCGGTCACCCCGGTGGGCGTGCCCCTCGACAAGGTGCCGGTGGGCACCTGGGCGGAGTACAGCCTCAAGCGCACGTCGGGCGGGCCGGCGCGCACCCTGCGACAGGCCCTGGTGGCCAAGGAAAAGGACGGCTTCGTGATCGAGTCGCGCAGCCAGAACATGCGGGGCGACAAGGTCCTCACGCGAAGCGTGGTGGCCGCCGACCCGACCGCCGAGGGCGGGGTGAAGAAGGTCGTGGTGCAGATGGGCGACACCGACCCGATGGAGATGCCGGTGGGCGGAGGCGGGCCCCGGCCCGGGGGCGGCGGCGAACGGGCGGGCGGCGGTGAACGGCCCGGCGGCGGGGGTGAGCGGGCCGGCGGCGCTGAAG
>JBKPRZ010000156.1:0-35458 GCA_046734815.1 Myxococcota bacterium
CCTTCGATCTCGCGGGTGTCGTACCAGGAGAACTCGTAGCCGCCTTCCAGGCCGACCAGGTGAAAGCCCGGCAAGGTCGCGGTGGTGGCGTAGGTGACGTTGCTCTGGCGGTTGATCAGGCGCCGGTCGGTGGACCAGGCCTGGCGCGCGCTGACCGAGCTGTCGAAGGCATGCAGGCCGCCGAAACCGTTGGGACGGATGAAGTGGAGCTGGCCGACCAGGTCCTGGCGGTTCTGGCTGGGCAGGTAACCGGCGCCGTTGAGCTCCAGGGTGGGCGAGATGCGCGCGTAGTCCAGGTCGAAGCGGAGCGGTTCGCCGCCCAGCTTGCCCGCCTGGATGTACGTGCCCCAGCCCAGCTGCCCCGGACGCTGGATGGTGCCGTCGGGCAACACGGTCCGCTCCGGTCCGCCAACCACCTGCGACACCTCGGCCTGTCCCTGCAGCACCCACTCGGCGTCGGCGGTGCGCAGGTGCCAGTCGACCGCGCCCACGTTGCTGCCCGTGACCGCGCAGGCGCCGGTGGGGGGCAGCGGGTTACCGGCGGGGTCGCGCGCGGGATCGCAGCGGCCCGGCAGCGGGACCGCCGAGGTGGCCCGCACGCCCAGCGACGAAGCGGCGCCCATGTTGTAGGTCAAGACGCCGGCGAAGTAGTTCTCGGTGGCGGTGTCGGGCGAGATGGTCTCGTTGTTGGGACCGACGTGCAGCGGCCGCGTGCGGTGGAACTGCAGCCGGCGGTCGGGCGCCTGCTCGTCGGTGGCACCTTGCGCCCCGGCGACGAAGGCGTCCAGCAGCCCGATGTGCAGCCGCGAGCCCAGCTGGCCGATCAGCTTGCCGGCCGCCAGGATGGGCGTGGTCAGGCCGATGCGACGGGAATAGAACAGCACCTGCTCGCCGTCCATCCCCGCGCCGCCGGCCACCGGCTGGAAGATCTCGGTGCCCTGGAAGAAAAAGGGGCGCTTCTCGGGGAAGACCACCTCCTGGTTGGTCAGGTTGAGGATGATCTGGTCCGCCTCCACCTGGCCGAAGTCCGGGTTCACGGTGACGTTCAGCTGCAGCTGCGACACGATGGCCCGCAGATCGAGACCCAGGTCGGCCGAGGGATCGCCGATGCGCGGCCGGGGCACGGCCGGGTCGGAGAACTGCGGGTGCAGCACCAGGCGGCTGGCCAGGTAGGGCAGGAGCTCGAGGTTGCGGCGCGGCTGCAGCTCGGCCAGCCCGGCCAGCCGGCCGAACAGCGAGACATAGCCCCGCGAGCGCCGGGGCAGCAGCACCGAGGTGATCTCCTCGTGGGTGCGGGTGAGGTGGCGCCGGGCCAGGAAGCCCCAGTGCTCGGCGCTGGGCGAGAAACGGAACAGGCGCAGCGGGATGGCCAGCTCGACCGACCAGCCGTCCGGGCGCTCGGCCACCGCCGAGTCCCAGACGGCGTCCCACTCGGCGGTGGTCTGGTCGTCGGCGTACAGCAGCCGGTCGTATTGCACGCCGGCGGCGTTGACCCCGAACAGGTAGCCGGTGCGGCGGTCACGGGCGAAGTCGATGGCCACCTCGACGGTGTCGGAGATGGGTGGGGCGTCGCGGTTGCCCAGCTGGCGCACAACCTCGGCCGGACGCGAGTCGTGGCACAGGAAACCGAAGTACAGGTTGTCCTCGTCGAACAGCACGCGGATCTCGGTCCGCTCGCTGGGGGCGGCGCCCTCCTCGGGGAAGACGTCGACGAAGGCCGAGAACGGCGTCGCTCCGGCCCACACCGCCTCGTCCAGCTGCCCGTCGATCCGCGGCGCCTGGCGGGTGCGCCGGGCCTCGATCGGGGAAGTGGCGATCTCGCCCTCGGCGCGGGCCGCCCCGGCGGTGGCCAGCAGAGCGATGAGAACGATGCCAGCGTTCCCGGCGGCCGCGCGCCCCCATCCTCCCCGGACCACCCCCCCCATCCTGACCTTCAGTGTACGCGATCGGGGTGCGACTAGACGACCTCCCACTGGGGCATGAAGTCTGCGGCGTTGTCGGTGACCAGCGCCTCGTCGCCGGTGTCGCTGAAGAAGGCCAGCGGGGGACCGACCTTGGCCCAGTCGCCCTGGGGCACACCGATCCTGCGGAGCACGCAGGCACGCGGGCTGCGGACCTCGACGATCGCCTTGTCCGTCTCCAGCTCGACCAGCAGCTGATCCGCATCGACGGAGTCGCCCTCGGCCTTGTGCCACTGCAGGACCCGCAGCTCCTCGACCCCGCCCATCGGCGGAACCACCAGCTTGTAGATCATGGCGGGGACCATATCTCGAACGAAGCACGGCAAACCTGGATTTCTGGCAACGAAACCGGTCCCGTGCCGTTACGGCTCGCGGCAGCTACGCCGCGCGCGCCGCGCCCGCCGCGCCCGCCGCGCGCTGCCAGGTGAAGGCCAGGCCGTTGTTGCCCAGGACGTTCACCGCGGGAAGATCGATGTCCGCCTGGTCGAGCGCCTCGCGCACCAGCGCCTCGCGCCGGAGCAGGCGGCCGCGCGAGACGCCCAGCGACCGGGCCAGCATCTGGTGGTGGTCGTCGCCGGAGGTGTTGGCCCGGTGGTTCACGTAGACGTACAGGTGCGGGGCGTCGTCGACGAAGTGCACCGGGCCCTCGTCCAGCAGCTGCTGGCAGAAGGCGGTGTCTTCCCCGCGCTGGCAGGCCGGCCCCTGCTCGGGGTAGCGGGCGGCGACGGTGCGGCGGATGAGGCCGGTGCCGGGCAGGCACTTTTGCACCGTGTTCCGATAGTTGGTTGCGAAGAGGTCACCGCTGCCGGCGAACAGGTGCAGCACCTCGGACAGGAAGGTGGCCAGGGCGCCCGAGCGCTGCAGGGCCTCGACTTGCTGCTCGATGCGCCGGGGGTGGTGGATGTCGTCATCGTCCCAGACGCACAGCAGGTCGCCCCGTGCCTCGGCCACCGCCCGGTTGCGCAGCTGGCCCAGGGTGGGCTGGCCCTCGGCGCGCACCACCCGGATGTCCGGGCGGCGCAGGCGGGCCACCTCGTGCTCGAGGGCGGCCCTGTCGACCTCGTCGCCGGCATCCAGCACCACCACCAGCTCGCGCGCGGCGTGGCTCTGGCGCAGGTAACATTCGATGCTACGGAGCACCAGCGGCAGCCGCCGCGGGTCCGGGCGGGTGACCATCAGGCAGCTGACCAGCGCGGTTTCCATGTCTCAGCCTTCCTGCTGCAGGACGCGCAGCTCGCGGCGGACCAGCGCTCGGGCGGACTGGCAGATGCGGTCGCGGTCGGGCAGGCACAGCGGCTCGAACACGGGGTTGGAGGAGACGGGGGTGCGCAGGGCGCCCAGGCGGGCCACCCGCAGGTTGTCCACGCGCTCGCGCACCTGGAAGGCCAGCTCGGCGCCGACGCCACAGACGGTCTGACCCTCCTCGACGAACAGCACCGCACCGGTGCGCTCGGCCGAGGAGACGATGGCGTCCAGGTCCAGCGGCGACAGCGAGCGCAGGTCGACCAGATCGCAGGAGATGCCCTCGCGGTCCAGGGTCTCGGCCGCCTCGCGCGCCACCTGCGCCAGGTAGCCGTGGCTGACGATGGTGAGGTCGGTGCCGCGGCGGCGGATCGCGGCCCGGCCCAGCGGCGTCAGCTCCTCGGTGTCGGGCACCTGGCCGGCGGTGGGGAACAGCCGCTTGTGGTCGATGTACACCACCGGGCCCTCGTCGCGGATCGCGCTCTTGAGCAGGCCGTAGGCGTCGGCGGCGCAGGAGGGGGCCACCACCTTGATGCCCGGCACGTTCATCAGCCAGGGGTCGAAGGCCTGGGCGTGGGCCACGCCCTGGCCCTTGGCGCCGGCGGTCACCTTCACCACGATGGGGGCGCGCAGCTGGCCGCCGGTCTTGTAGTGCAGCTTGGCCCCGTAGTTGACCAGGGCGTCCAGGCCCAGGGTGAGAAAGTCCATGTACGTGAAGCAGACCACCGGCCGCATGCCGGCAGCGGCGGCGCCGATGGCGATGCCCATGGCGGCGGCCTCGGCCACCGGCGTCTCGCGCACGCGCGCCGAGCCGAAGCGGGCCTGGATGCCCACCATCTCCTTGTACGAGCCACCGAAGGCTCCGATGTCCTGACCCAGCAACATCACCCGCGGGTCGCGCTCCATCTCCTCGACCAGCGCGCGGTTGATGGCTTCCCTGAAGAATACTTTGGCCATGGTCCTCTCCGTGTGCGCTCAGGCCGCCAGGCACTCGACGTCGTCGAACACCTCGGCCGGGTCGGGCAGGGGGGCGGCCAGGGCGTAGCCGGCCGCCTCCCCGATCTCGGCTTCCACATCCGCGCGGATGCCGTCGAGGTCGAGGCCGCAGCGGGCGGCGAAGGTCTCGATCGGGCAACGCGCGCGCCAGGCCTCGATCTCGTCGCGCGAGCGCGATTCCTTGGACGAGGTCGAGTGCTGGTAAAAGCGGTAGGAAACACATTCCACGAAGGCCGGCCCCTGGCCGCTGCGGGCGTGGGCCACCGCCTCGGCGACCGCGTCGCGCACCGCCAGCACGTCCATCCCGTCGACGGTCTTGCTGGGGATGTGGAAGGGGCGGGCCAGGTCGGCCAGGTTGTCGACGGCGATCGCGTCCTGCACCCGGGTCGAGACCGAATACTGGTTGTTGTTGCAGATGAAGACCAGCGGCAGCTTCCACAGGGCGGCGATGTTCAGGGTCTCGTGCAGGATGCCCGCGCCGCAGGCGCCGTCGCCGAACATGCAGACCGCCACCTTGCCGGTGCCGCCCTGCTGCTGGGCCATCGCCACGCCCGCCGCCACCGCCAGGTTGCCGGCCACCACCGAGTGCGCGCCGAAGAAGCCGGCCGAGGGCCGTGCCAGGTGGGCGCGCCCGCCCTTGCCCTTGCAGGGCCCAACCCGCTTGCCCAGAAGCTCGGCCAGCACCTCGGCGGCCGAGAGCCCGCGGGCCAGGGCCGGGCCGATCGAGCGGCCGCTGGTCAGCAGCTGGTCGCCCGGCTCCAGCGCGGCGCAGGTGCCGACCGCCACCGCCTCCTCGCCCGACGACAGCAGCTGGAAGCCCGGCTGGGGCAAGGTGAGCAGGTACTCTTCGAAGGTCCGGATGAGGACCATCGATCGCAGCAGCTCGGCGGGGGAGGGGTTGGTTTCCATCGTTGTCGCCATCGCTGTCGGCCGGTATCGCACAGGGCGTGCCAGGGTCTGCCCGGAGCAAAGCCACGGATTTCCGCGGTCGATCCGTCGCCCCGGGCGTGGATCACGGCCCGTGTCCACGTGACTCCGCCGGCGAGTCACTGTGACCGGGCCGCGAGTCACGTGCTTCGCCGCCGGGAGTCAGGCGGATCGGCGGGCGGCGTTTGGTGCTAGATCACCGGTCGCGATGGACGCGCCGACGGTGGCACTGACCTTCGACGACGGGCCCGGCCCCTCGACCGCGCGGCTGCTGGACGTGCTGTCGCGGCACGGGGTGGTGGCAACGTTCTTCCTGCTCGGGCGGAACCTGCAGGGCGAGGCGCTGGGCGGGGACGCCGGGCAGGCGCGGGCGGTGGTCACGCGCGCGGCCCGCGACGGCCACCTGCTGGGCAACCACACCATGACGCACGCCCGCGAGCTACCGCCCGCCGAGCTGCTGGCCGAGGTCGCCGCCTGCGACCAGCTGATACGCGCCTGCTACCGCGAGGCCGGGCAGGCCGATCCCTCCGCCATCCCCGTGCGGCTGCCCTATGGTCCCTTCCGTCCCGACGGCCAGCGCAGCGTCGACGCGCTGGACGCGGCCGGGCGGCCCCACTGTCACTGGACCGGCGACCCGCAGGACTGGCAACCGGACCGGCCCGCCGCCGAGATCACCCGGCTGGTGCTGGCCCACGCGGAGAAGGCCTGGCTGCACCGGCGCACGCCGGTCTTCCTGCTGCACGACGCCGGTCTGACCAGCGAGGAGGGTGGGGTGGTGCGCGAGGCGACGGTGGACGCGGTCGACCAGCTGTGCGGCGAGCTGAAGGGGCGAGGCGGGCGCTTTGTCAGCCTGCAGGACTGCGATCCGCGCCGGTACCGCTTGCCGGGGCGGGCGCCGGAACGGCCAGCGGCCTCCGGGACATAGCCAGCAGGCCGGCGGCCAGCAGGCTGAGCCCGGCGCACGCCACCAGCACGCCCCGGTGTCCGGCCGGGCGGTCGAGGGTGCCGAACACCAGCCCGGCCAGCACCGAGCCGAGGGTGGACGCGTTCGCGTACAGCGCCGTCGACACGCCCGGCTCGCCGGGGAGCTGGTCCTGGAAGTAGCTCATCCCGAGGCCCATCGCGATCGAGACCACGGTCGCGTTGAGCAGCTGCATCGGATAGATCTGCCAGGGCTGCCGGGCCAAGGACACGCAGGCGAAGAAGGCCGCGTACAGCAGCGCCGAGAAGACGATCAGGCGCGCCTTGCCCAGCCGGTCGGACAGCAGCGCCGTGCCCAGCATGATGGGGATCTCGAGGCCGGCGGCCAGCCCCAGCAGCCAGCCGACGTGCTGCTGCGACCCGCCCAGGGTCTCGACGATGAACAGCGGGAACACGATCATGGTCAGGGTGCTGCACAGGAACAGCAGCGCGAATCCGGTGGTGGCCGCGGCGATCGACCGCTGGCGCAGGTGGCGCAGCACCGGGGTGCGCGTGCGCGCGCGGCCCGCCGGCCCGGGTGGGACCTTCATCGGCAACAGGGCCAGGGCCAGGAGGGCGTAGACGCTGGCGATCATGAGGTACAGACCCTGGAAGCGGAATTGCGCCAGCAGCAGCGCGCCCACCGCCGGCCCTATCACCCAGGCCACGGAGAAGAACATGCGCAGGGTGTTGGTGGCCAGGGTGACCTCGCGAACGTTCCCGTCGTCGAAGCGGGCGCGGGCCAGGGCGAACAGCTGGGCGAAGGAGGCCCGCCCGAACGACAGCAGGAGGACCGAGTTGAGCAGCAGGCCGGGAAAGCTGCGCAGCTGGCTCATGGCCGCGTGACCGAGCGCCCCGCAGACAAGCGACAGGACCATCGGCTGCTTGCGGCTGTGCCCGTGGTCGGACAACCGGCCCAGCCAGGTGGCGGCGGGGAGGTTGGCCAGCGCGGACAGCACCATGTACACGCCCAGCTGCCGCGCGGACAGGTGAGCCTCGGTCAAGGCGAACAGCGACAGGTACGGGATGGCGATGGCGTGGGACAGCCCCATCACCAGCGCCGTCGCGCTCAGCACCAGAAAGCCCGGGATGCGAACGACGGCAGCGATCTTGGCCAGGGCGGTCATGGTGCCGGACGCAGCTGCCATTTAAGCCGCGGCCTCGCGCGCTCGCAAGCTTGCCGCCTGCCGTCGACCACGCTGCCGCCCCGTGCGGCGTCGGCACGCAAGGTTTTCCTGCCCTCCGGCGCTGCGCGCGTGTGTTACGGTCCCCGGACCGCCGGACCTGCAACGCCATGTTCGCTGCGACGGTCATCATCCCCTGCCGGAACAAGCTGGCGACCCTGCGCGAGGTCCTGCGCGGGTTGCAGCAGCAGAGCTTCCCGCACGATCGGTTCGACGTCCTGGTGGTCGACGACGGGTCGACCGACGGCACGCCCGCGTTCGTCGAGGGGCTGGCGGCGGCGGGCGGCGCGCCCCGCATCTCGCTGCTGCGCGTGCCTCCGCACGACGACGTCTGCCCGGGGATGGTGCGCAACCACGGGCTGGCGCGCGCCGAGGGCGAGATCGTCATCTTCCTGGACGCCGACGTGCTGGTGGGGCCCGAGCTGGTGGCCGAGCACGTCGCCACCCAGCGGGCCCGTCCCGGCGCGCTGGTGGGCTACGTCTACGCCTACCCGCTGGCCGCCGCCGATCGCACGCCCGAGAAGATGAAGGCGCCGCCCATCGGCGAGGTGCTCGCCCGGCTGCCCGATCTGCTGCGCGAGGACCCCAAGCACTGGAAAGACGGCCGCGAGACGCATTACCGGATCTGGCCCGACATGGACACCTGCCCGATGCCCTGGCTGTTCTTCTGGGGTGGCAACAGCTCGCTGCCGCTGGCGCTGGCGCGCGAGCTGGGCGGCTTCGACGAGGCGTTCAAGAACTGGGGCTTCGAGGACGTCGAGCTGGGATACCGTCTGTGGAAGCGCGGGGTGCCGTTCACATTGCGGCGGGAGGCCTGGGGGTTTCACTACCCGCACCCCACCGGCTCGGACGACCGGCGCTTTTTGAATCTGTACCAGTTCCTGCGCAAGCATCCCGAGCCCTACGCCGAGCTGAACACCTTCGCCAGCACCCGTTTCCAGCAGCCGGGCGCCGCCCGCGTGCGCTGGGAGGTGCTCGATCGTCTGGCTGCCCCGCCGGCGCCGGTGCCCGCGCCGCCCGCGGATCTGACCGCTGCGCTGGTGCAGCTGGCGCGGGCGCGCAGCGGCGGACCGGTGGCCTGGTTCGGCCCCTGGGAGGGCGCCCCCGGCGCCGTGGAGCTGGTCTCCCGTCCCTTTCACCGCGACGCCGCCGGCGGGATCGCGGCGCTGGCGGGCCTGGCGCTGCCCCACGAGGACGGCGCCTTCGGGACCGCGCTGGCCGTCGATTACTGGCACACGTTGTCCCCGGCGGCCCGCCACTTCGTCCGCGCCGAGCTGACCCGGGTGGCCGGCCAGTGCCTGTTCGTCTCGACCAGCGGGGCCGCGCTGGAGCCGGGCTCCGACTGGACCGTCGAGCCGGTCCCGTTCGCGGGCGCGCAGGTGCAGCGGGTGCTGTCGTGAAGCTGCTGTTCGTGGGCGGGTCGGGGTACGTGGGCGGCCTGCTGCTGCCGCATCTGGCTCGCCGCCACCAGGTGCGCGTGCTGGACCTGCGGGCGCCGAAGATCACCAGCTGCGAATACCTCGCCGGCAGCGCCACCGACCACCGGGCGCTGGATCGGGCGCTGCGCGACCAGGAGGTGGTCCTCCACGGCGCCATGAGCGTGGTGGACGAGACCGACCCGGGCACCGCGAACGCCGCCTTCGAGGTGAACGTCACCTCCGTGTACCAGACGCTGGCGGCGGCCCGGCGGGCGGGGGTCGGGCACGCGGTCTACCTCAGCAGCCTGTCGGTGTACCGCGACGTGAACAGCCGGCGCCTGGACGATTCGATGCCGCCCGACGCGTACGACGTCTACGGGCTGTCCAAGCGGTTCGGCGAGGAGGTCTGCCGGGCGGCGGTGGCCGAGGGCGCCCTCTCGGTGAACGCGCTCCGGCTGGCCTGGCCGACACCCGACGAACACTGGCCGGCCTGGGCCGGCGAGCTGCCCGCGCCGCCCGAGCGCTGGTACGCGCCCGATGGCACGCCCATCCACGCCACCGCCGCCACCGATCTGGCCGCCGCGGTGCTGGCGGCGCTGGAGTACCGCAACGGCTACCAGGTCTTCACCATCAGCGGCGACGAATCGGCCCGGCTGTGGAGCACCGCCAGCGCGCGCGAGCGGCTGGGCTGGGCCCCGACCTTCGGAGCGAGCCGGTAGTGCGGGTCAGCGTCGTCATCATCACGCGCAACGAGGCCCCCCGGCTGGCGCTGGTGCTGGAATCGCTGGCCGGCCAGGACCTCACCGCGGCGGTGCCGGTCGAGCTGGAGGTGGTGGTGGTCGACGACGGCTGCACCGACCACACGCCGCAGGTGCTGGCCGAGGCGGCGGCGCGGCTGCCGCTGCGGGTGGTGCGGCACCCCGAGAGTCACGGGCGCTCGCCCTCGCGCAACGACGGTGTGGAGGCAGCCTCGGGCGAAGTGGTGGTGCTGTTCGACGGCGACTGTCTGGCCTCGCCGCGGCTGGTGGCCCGGCACGCCGAGGTGCACGCCGCCCGCCCGGGCGTGATGGGGCGGGGCGAGACCTACCACATCCGCAGCACGCGTTTCTTCCTGGACCCCGAGACCGGCTCGCCCATGCCCGGTCAGGAGGAACATGTGCGCCGCATGGGCAACGACCTGCGCGCCGCCCTGGTCACCCGCGAGCAGGTGCGCGGGCGCTTCGCCGATCTGGCCGGCCGGGCCGAGCCGGGCATCTACGCCGGCGCGGGCCCGCGGCGGCTGTACGAGCTGGAGATGCAGGCCCTGCGCGCGATCCCGGACGCCAGCATCCTGTGGATGACGGCACCTGGACAGAACTTCTCGATCCGACGGTCGGACTTCCGGGCGGTGGGCGGCTTCGATCCGCGCCTGAGCCTGAACGAGCACCGCGAGCTGGCCTTCCGCCTGTACCAGCGGGGCGTGCGCATGGTGCCTGTGGAGGGCGCGCGCAGCTTCCACCTGCTGCACCGGGTGGGCTGGCGCGATCCGCTGGAGGACACTGACTGGGAGCGGGTCTTTTACCGGACCCACCCCTGCCTGGCCACCAAGCTGATGAACGTGTTCTGGCTGACCCTGGCCCGCGACAAGGACATCCCCGAAGCCGGGCGCATCGGCACGCTCGAGCAGCTGGAGGAGATCGTCCGCAGCGGCACCAGCTTCGACTACGATCAGCTGCGCCGCACGCACCCGCGGCTGGCGGACCTGGAATCATGAGCGGCCTGCCCGTCGTCGCCCTCGCCGAGGCCGCCAGCCGGCCGCCCTTCGACGTCATCGTGGTCGGCTCGGGCGCCTGCGGCTCGTTCGCGGCCCGGACATTGACCGAGCAGGGCCTGCAGGTGGCGGTCGTGGAAGCGGGGCCGGCTGTCGCCGCCGATCTGCTCGACCCCGCCGACGAGCCGCACCCGCTGCTGCACGCGAAGCTGATCCCCGAGCGCCAGCGCACCCAGGCCCAGCACCCCGACTTCTTCCGCCGCAACCCCAGGCTGTTCGTCGACGACCGCGACCATCCCTACAGCACGCCGCCGGACGCGCCCTTCAACTGGATCCGCGGGCGGCAGGTGGGTGGGCGCACCTTGACCTGGGGCGGGGTCACCGTGCGCATGTCACCTCACGAGCTCCAGTCCTGGCCGGTGAGCTACCAGGAGCTGGCGCCCCATTACGAACAGGTCGAGCGTTTCCTGGGCGTGCGCGGCGCGCGCGACGGCCTGCCCCAGCTGCCCGACGGCGCCTGCGAGAACCCCTGCCAGCTGACCCCCGGCGAGCTGCGCTTCCAGGCGGCGGTGCGCGCGCGCTGGCCCGAGCGCCAGGTGATTTGCGCCCGGGGCGTGCCCACCCGGCTGCCGGGCGACGACCCCGCCGCCTGGCCACGCCACACCAGCCAGGGCAACGCCCTCGCCAGCGCCCTGCGCTCGGGCCGGGCGGTCCTGGTCCCCGACGCGATCGTGCACGAGGTGCTGATCTCGACCGACACCGCCCGGGCGCGCGGCGTATCCGCGCTCGACGGGACCAGCGGCCTGCCCTACGAGCTGCGCGCCCGCGCGGTGGTGCTGGCCGCCTCGACCCTCGAGACCACGCGGATCATGCTCAACAGCCGGCCCCGCCAGCACGCCGCCGGCCTGGGCAACTCGTCGGGGCTGCTGGGTTCGTTCCTGATGGACCACCCCTGCACCAGCATCTACGGCGCCATCCCCGACCTGCCATCGCTGGATCCGCCGCCGCCCCTGCGCGGCCCCGACGCGATCATGATCCCGCGGTTCACCAACCTGGACCGCGCCGATCGCCCCTTCGCCGGCGGATTCGGGCTGTTCGGCGGCATCCAGCGCCGCGCCTTCAACTCGGCGGTGTTCTCGCGCGGGCCCGCCAAGATCGTGCTGATGGCCTACGGCGAGATGCTCCCCCACGCCGACAACCGGGTGACCATCGATCCGGACGTGGTCGACCGCCACGGCGTGCCCTCGCTGCACATCCGCTGCGCCTGGTCGGACAACGAACGCGCTCTGATCGCCGACATGGAGCGGACCCTGGTCGAGCTGCTGGACGTCGTCGGCGCCCGCATCGCCTCCGACCCGCCCAAGCTCCCCGTCCCTGGCAGCATGGTCCACGAGGTGGGCACCGCCCGGATGGGCCGCGACCCGCGCACCAGCGTGCTGGACGCCGACAACCGCTGCTGGGACGCCGACAACGTGCTGGTGGTGGACGGCGCCTGCTGGCCGTCCTGCGGCTGGCAGAACCCGACCCTCACCATGATGGCCCTCGCCGTCCGCGCCAGCGAGAAGCTGGGACGCTCGTTCAAGAGCGCGCAGCGCCAGTGATTCTGCTGGCCCGGGGGGTCAGCGACGGAAGGTGAGACTGGCGTAGGCCGCCCGGAACACCTGGATGGTACGGGTGGTCAGCAGGGTGGTGCCCTCGTATTCGCGGTGTTTCTGGTGCAGCAGGTTCTGGCCGACCAGGGACAGCTCCCAGGCCGAGGTGGGCCGCCAGCCCAGGCGCAAGTCCCCCTCGGCGTAGCCGGCGATCTTCAACGCCGGCAGCGAATCGATCAGGCGGAAGGTGCCATCGAGCTCCAGCTGGTAGGGCAGGTCGAAGGCCCCGTGGACGGCCAGCTGGTGGCGCGGGCTCTGCCCTTCGCTGCGGTGGGAGGTGGTGTCGCCGCTGCCCGGTTGCGGTTTCAGGCTCATGTGCAGATACGAGTAGGACAGCTCGAGGCGGGCGCCGGCGACGACTTGCCAGCGGCCGTTGGCCTCCAGGCCCAGCACCCGACCGGTCATGCGGTTGTCGGCGATCAGTGGAACCACGACGTGGGCCGGGGCCGGCGTCTCTTCGGCGTAGGGTGTGTCGGGCTCCAGGGTGCGCAGGTGGGTGTAGCTGTCGTAAAAGGCGCTCACATCCAGGGTCAGCGCGCGGACGGGCTGCGCGCGGTAGCCAGCCTCGCCCGCCAGCAGGACCTCGGAGCGGAAGCCGGGTCGCCCGAATACCGCCACCAGCAGCGGCATGGCCCCGGGGGTGGCCGCTCGGTTCAATCGGACGCCCTGCTCGGCCCGCGAAGGCATGCGCACCGAGCGGGACAGCGAGGTCCACAGGCCCTGCCGCGGGCTGGGCACGAAGGAGGCGCGGGCGGTGGGTTGGTACTCGAATCCGGTGAACGGGTTGTGCTCGACCTTGGCGCCCAGGGTGAGGCGCAGCCGCTGATCCAGCAGGCCAAGCTCGTCCTGCAGGAATGCGCTGGCGAAGCGCTGGACCACCCGCGACGGCAAGTAGGTGATGGCGAAGCTGTTGCCGATGGCGTCGCGGGTGAGACGCGCTCCCGCGCCCCACAGGATCTGATGTCGCTCGAACAAGGGAAACTGGTGCTGCAGGTCCAGGTCGAAGGTGTCGCGGTTCTCGCCGAAGCTGACCCCGGTGCGGCGGCTGTGGTCGTAGTAGCTCTGCAGGGTCAGGACCGATCCGGGAGAAAAGGTGTGAGTCCAGCGACCGATGACATGGCCACCCGACACCGACGCCGGGCCGGGAGCATCCTCGACGTAGGGCGGAACGAGCAGGGGCTGGACCAGCACGAAGTCGGCGTCGCCGCGGTGGTATTCGCCCTGGACGGTGACCAGATCGGCCTGGCGCGGCCGCCAGTCGGCGCGGGCGCCGGCGCGGGCCTGGTGCCAGTCGTCGGCGATCTGGTCGTGCCCGTTCCAGTCGAACGCCTTGGCGTATGCCCGCAGGTCCAGACCCTCGCGCAGCTGAGCCCCGTACCGAACGGCGACGAACCCCCGATCGGAGCTGCCCGCCCCGGCGCTGGCCAGCAGTCCCCGGGTGCCCGTGGCGTCCTTGGTGACCACGTTGATGATGCCGTTGACCGCATTGGCGCCCCACAAGGTGCCGCCCGGCCCTCGGATCACCTCGATCCGGTCGACGTCCTCGAGCAGCACGTCCTGCACATCCCAGAGCACCCCGGAAAACAGCAGGGAGTAGACCGAGCGCCCATCGATCAGCACCAGCAGCTTGTTGGCGGTGACGTCGGCAAAACCGCGCGACGAGACGGTGTGAAGGTTCGCGGTCAGGCGGGCGACCTGGATGCCGGGGACCATCCGCAGCGCATCGGGCAGGTTGCGCGCGCCGCTGCGCCGGATGTCTTCACCCCGGACCACGTACACCGCAGAAGCGGCGCCGATCAGCTTCTCGTCCCTCTTGGACACCGACGTGATCTCCTGGTTGAGGAGCTCGTCGAGGCTGAACTGCTCGATGTCCAGGCCGCCCTGGGCAGAATCGTCCTGCGCCCGCACGACTTGCGAGCCCGTCAGGAGCAGGGAAGCCAGCAGCAGACGGCGCAACGCTCACGCCGTTGTGTCGACAGAATGACGGGCAAACCGAAGCCGCAGCCCGGTACGCGGTCAGCGCTGGGTGCTGGGGGAGCTGCCGGGGAGCTTGTCCCACCCCGCGCACTTGGAATTGAGGGTCTGGCAACTGGCCGGGATCTTGGTCAGCGCGGCCGCCACCGGGCTGCCTGTGGTGGTGGCCACCATCTCGCAGGTGGGCAGCACCGCCAGCAGATCGTCGATGGCGCCGGACATCTCCTGCAGGCAGGTCTGCAACTCGCCCACCGTGGCGGTGCAGGTCGAGGGCGGAGCGCTGCAGCTGGCCCCCCCGTTCGAGGCGGTGGGGGGCGGCGCGGCCGCGCAGGGGTCGTAGGCCTGGGCGCAGGCCGGCTGCCGCTCGGCCTGGCTGGGAGCCAGCGCCGCCGCGATGCTGCCTCTGATCCGGCAGGTGAACTCCTTGAGCTTCTCGTCCCTGTGGTCCTGGCTCGCCCAGCTATCCACGTCGCTGCACAGCTTCTTCAGCTCCTCGCTGCTGATCTGGCTGAGACGTTTGTTCATCTCCAGCCCCGAGATCTCGTTGCCGGAGCTCGCGTCGCCTCCACAGCCAGCCAGCGCGAGCGACAACCAGCCCGCGATTGCCACCCTGGTCCGATGGGGGCGCGATGTTTCTCTCACACCCACCACATCGACACCTCCGGCGCATGCCTGTAGTCAGATCGGCAGGCGATCCAGCTGCGTGAACACCTTCTCCACCGCGCAGGCGATCGCCTCGATGCGCTCGCCGTCGTTGGGGTGGTGGAGCGGGTGGAACTCGGGGTTGGCGATCCAGACCGAGCTGTCCACGCAGTCGATCCCCTCCTGGTACTGCGCCAGATCGTAGGAGACGTCGGGCCGCGCGTACGAGCAGGTCCAGGGACAGCCGTGGCCGTAGCCGTTGCGCGCCTGGAACACGGTGTGGGCCGGCAGCAGCCATCGCGCCGGTGATACCGGCACACCCTCGGCGGCCAGCGCCGACAGGACGGCGTCGCGCATGCGGGTCAGCGGCAGCCCGCGCCCGCGCACGTAGGCGCGGTCGCAGCGCAGGACGTAGGCGTAGCCGTTGGTCTGCTGCTCCTCGGTGGAGAACGGCCGCACCAGGTGGGGCAGGCCCTCCAGCCGGCGCTGCAGGTAGTTCCAGTTGTTCGCCGTGACCGCCAGGCTGGCGTCCAGCCGGCGCAGCTGGCTGAGCGCGAAGGCCGCCGTCAGGTCGGGCGCCCGGTACATCCAGCCCATGCCGTAGGCGTGGAAATCGCGCTTCTCGTCGGGCGCGCGCATCTCGCCGAAGTTCATCAGCGCCCGTCCCGCCCGGTGGATCTCCCGGTCGTCGGTGACGAACAGCCCGCCCTCGCCCGCGCACAGGTTCTTGCTGGCCTGCAGGCTGAACGCGGCCACGTGGCCCAGGGTCCCGGCCTTCTTGCCCCGGTAGCGCGACCCGTGCGCCTGGCAGGCGTCTTCGATGATCTTCAGCCCGTGCCGGTCGGCGATGCCGCGGATCGCGTCCATGTCACAGGGCGTGCCCCAGTAGTGCACCGGCAGGATGGCCTTCGTCTTGGGCGTGATGGCCGCCTCGATGCGCGCCGGATCGATCAGCATGGTCCGCCACTCGACGTCCACGAACACCGGGATGGCGTTGTGGTGCAGGATGGAGGTGGCGCTGGAGGTCCAGGACATCACCGTGGTGATCACCTCGTCGCCCGCGCCCACGCCGCAGGCGGCGACCGCCATGTGCAGCGCCGCCGTGCCGCTGTTGGTGGCGGCGCAGAACCGGTTGCCGTTCCAGCGGGCGAACTCGGTCTGCAGGGCCACGCAGTGCGGACCCCAGGAGTGTTTCCCCGCGCGCAGCGATTGCACCACCGCCTCCTCGTCCTCGCGGGTGATCTCGGGCGAGGGGCGGAAGGCCAGCTCGGGCGCCACCGCCTTCGGGCCGCCCAGCAGGGCCAGGGTCGAGTCGGTCGCGGACATGGACCGAAGCTGCCCCAAGTGGCCCGCGCGCCACAAGGGCGATCACCCCTTCCAGAGCAGCTGGCCCACAGCGCCGACGAAGTTGGCCAGCGCCAGCAGGAAGGCGTAGAGGAGGATCACGCCGTGCAGATGCAGCAGGGCCAGCACCAGCCACGCGAACACGAAGAAATCGCGGCGACCCAGGGTGGTCAGCAGCCCGAACGCCGCCGACTTGATGCGGCTCCCCGGGGCGTCCGCGCCCGGCTGGCCGTACAGGCGCTTGAAGCTGGCCCCGCCGGTGAACCACCAGCGCACCTTCAGCACCTCGCCCCCCTCGCCCTGGCGGACCAGCTCGCGGTAGGCCACGGCGTTGTAGGTGACCAGCATGCCGGCCGCCACCAGTCCGACGATCAGATCGAACGGGCGATCGTGCGCCCGCCAGAAGCCGATCCCGATGGCGGCGGTCAGCGCCAGGTTCAGGGCGTCGTCGACCACCGTGTCCAGCCACTCGCCGATGGCCGACTGCTGCAGCCGCACCCGGGCCAGCTCGCCGTCGCACCCGTCCAGCACCGACTGCAGGTGGGCCAGCAGGAACCCGGCCGGGATCGACCACCAGCGGCCGAGCGCGATCAGGCCCGCGCCCGCCAGACCCACCAGCCCGGCCAGCACCGTGACCTGGTTGGGGGTCAGTGGCAGCCGGCACAGCAGGTGGCGCGTGATCCGGAAGGAGATCGGCTTGTTCAGGGTGCGCGCCACCAGACCCAGGTCCCCGCGCAGCAGCTCGGCGAAGATCGCGTCCTCGGCGCGCACGCGGCTGGCCTCGTCGGTCACCCGGTGGCTGGCGCTGGCCAGGTCGTTGCGCGGCCGCACCTCGTCCGCGCCCACCTCGACCGCCGGGCTCAGCTCGGTCCGCAGCGCCGCCAGCCGGCCGGCGTCGTCTGCCACCACCACCCGGTAGCCCAGCCGGCGCAGCTGCTTGCACGATCGGTCGACCACCCGCAGACCGGCAACCATCGACGACGCTCCGGGCGCTTCTTCGGCCGTGGCGCGCACGAGGGCGACGGGGCCGGAGGGGTCAGGGCTGGTCACAGAGGGCGGCCGTGTGGGAAGGATCGCAGCCTGCATCGGAGGTGCCGGTATCGCCAGCGGTTTGCGTTCCGGATCGTTTCACGTTTCATTGTCCCGGGCGGCCGACGGTGGGCGCCGGGCGGGGGCTTTATACTCCTGCCGTGCGGAAGCTGGTCTGGGTGCTCGCCGTGCTCGCGTGTGGCGCTGTGCTGCGATTGCCCACCTTTGGACAGCCCCTGCTGTCGGACGACGAGGCGATCTACGCCGCGACCGCGGATGCCATGCGCCGCGGGGACCTGCTCTATCGGGACGTGGTGGACCACAAGCCGCCGCTTGTCTATCACGTCTACCGGGCCGGGTTCGCGCTGTTCGGTCCTTACAACACCCACGGCGCGCACCTGTTCGTGGTGCTGGCGGTGCTGGCCACCGCCCTGCTGCTGTGGCGGCTGGGCGCGCGCGGCCCGCTCGGCTTCTTCGGCGGCGCGGTCAGCGCTCTGCTATGGCTGGTGTTCTCCACCACCTGGCACGACTACGACGCCCTGGCCGCCAACTGCGAGCTGTTCCTGCTGGTGCCGCAGACCCTGGCCGCCCTGACGGTGATGGCCGCCTTCGATCGATCGGCCGGGCGGGTGCGCCTGGCCCTGCACCTGGCCACCGGCGTGCTGGTGGGCGTGGCCGCGCTGTTCAAGTACCAGGCGCTCACCTTCCTGGGCGTGTCGCTGGGCATGCTGGCCTACGGCGGGCTGATCAGCCGCGAATCGCGCAAGAACGCCGGTCTGGCCGCCGCCCTGCAGGTGGTGGGGGCGCTGTTGCCGATCGTGCTCTATCTGGTCTACGCCGCGATCCTGGGCAATGCGCGCGAAGCCATCGCCTGGTTCCGCTTCAACTTCTCGTACCTGGATGCCGGGCTCACCGGCTGGCAGGCGCTGGGGCGCGGAGCCCGCCGGCTGTTCTTCATCGGCGGTGTGGCGCTGGTGCCGTACGCCCTGGGCATCGCCGGCGCGGTGACCACCGCGCGCGGGCTGGTGCGTTTCTGGCGCCCGCGCCGGTCGCGCGGTCCCCGGGTCGACAACCCGCCCGTCGACGTGATGGCGCTGCTGTGGCTTGCCACGTCGGCGCTGGCGGTGTGCGCGGGCGGGCGCTTCTTCGGGCATTATTTTCACCTGGTGCTGCCGCCGCTGTGCCTGCTGGCGGCGGGCAACTTCCTGCGCCTGTGGGATTCGTCGCCGGCCGCCCCACGCTGGCTGGTGGGCCTGGGCGCGGTTCCGGCCCTGGTGTTCTTCGCCCTGGCCACCGTGGGACGACCCATCGCCGCCCGCCTCGATCTGGTCGAGCCGAACTACCAGGCGGTCGCCGCCCGCATCGCAGCGCTTGCGCCCCCCAACGCCCGCGTGTTCGTCTGGGGGAACTCACCTCAGCTGTACGTGTTGTCCCGGCGGCCCATGGGCAGCCGCTTCTCGTTCTGCAACTACATGACCGGCGAGAGCCCGGGTACCCCCACCGAGACCGGCCAGCGCGACGCCCGCAAGAACGCGCTGGACGCGGCCTGGGCGATGTTGTTCCAGGACCTCGAGCTGCGCCGCCCTCCGCTGTTCGTCGACGCGGCCGCCGCCGGCTGGGACGGATACGAAAAATATCCGGTCGACCGCTATCCCGAGCTGGCCCGGTACCGGGACGAGCACTACCGGGCCGTGGAATCGGAGCAGGGGGTCATCCTCTACGTGCGACGCTGATGTCCCGCGCCTTGCACGGGGCCGGTGGATCGCGGAAAGATGATCCACTTTGCCGCTGACCGAACCCCACCGATCGCCCCGCCCCGCGCGCCGACGACTGGTGCTGCGCGCGTTGCTGGTGACGGCGGGCCTCCTGGCCATCGTGCTGCTCCTGCAGCACACCGGCTGGTCGGTGATCGTGCGCAGCTTCCAGCAGGTCGGTTTGCCCGCCTTCGCGCTGGTCACCCTGCTGGGCTTCACCGAACATTTCCTGGACACCTGTGCTCTGCACATCGCGATGCTGGGCCGGGTCGGTCTGGGCGGCACCCTGATCAGCAACAGCACCGGCGCCCTGGTCAACACCTTCATCCCGCTGGAGGCGGGCGAGGTGGTCAAGGGCGCGCTGCTGCGCCAGCGTTCCACCCACCCGCAGGTGCTGGCCGGCCTGGTGATCTGGAACTACGTCTGGAAGATCGCCAAGCCGTGTGCGCTGCTGATCTTCTTCCTGGCCGGGGTGGTGCTGGGCAACGTCTACCCGCGCGAGCTGCGCTGGCCGGTCCTGGGCGGCGTCCTCGTATCGTTCATCCCCTACATCCTGCTGCGCACGTTGCTGCGCCAGCGCCCGGCCGAGCGCCTGACCCGCCTGCTGGCGCGGGTGCCCCGCCTGAAGCCGAAGCTGGGCGGCTGGGTGGACGGGGCCATCCGACTCGACCGCGAGGTCCACCAGTTCTGGCGCTCGTACCCCGTCGCTTACGTCAAGGTGTTCCTGGTGGTGTTCGCCGCCCGCCTGCTGGGCATCGCCACCCTGGTGGTGTTCGCCCACCGCCTGGGCCTGCCCAGCGACCCGGGCAGCATCGGCTTTCTGTATGCGACGTCGATGGTCACCGAATACGTGACCATGCTGGTGCCCGCGCGCCTGGGCGTGGGGGAGGGGACCGCCTTCCTGCTGTTCCAGGTGATGCGCCTGGATCCCGCCGCCGGCCTGGTGATGGCCGTCCTGGGCCGCATCCGCGCCGTCGTGATGCTGGGGCCCACCGGGCTGTGGGGCTGGAGCAGCCTGCACAGCAGCCGCAAGAAGAGCTGAGCGACTTTCATCATGATGCACCTGTTTGCGCGGAGGACCCTGCGAACCTGGGCCGTCCTGGATGCGGTCTACGGCGTGGCGGTGATGGCGCTGGCGATCTGGGCGGTCCCCTGGAAGACGCCCGTCGCCAACGTCGTGTTCCTGCTGTACGGCGCGGCCGTGCTGGCCGGTGCGCCCGGGCTGTGGCTGATCAGGCGCTGGGGCTGGCGGCTGGGCGTGGGCACCAGCCTCTTCGGGCTGGGCGCGGCCCTCCTGGTGGTCACCGGCCTGGTGGCCTCCTGGGCCTACCTGCGGGCGGTGTACGGCGCCTTCGGGGCCGGCGCCTCGCTGGCCAGCCTGCTGATCGCGGGCATGGTCTTCCAGGTGCTGGGGCTGTACCCCGCCGTGCGCCTGCGGGCGCTGCTGCGGCGGGAGGTCCGCGAGAGCATCGCCGGCGCCGACCCGGGCGCGGCCGGCAGCCGCGGCCCCGCCATCGCGGCCCTCGGTCTGGCGCTGCTGCCCATCCTGACCGGCGCCACCGTCGACGCCCGCTACCGCCTGGATCCGGTGCCGCCGGTGCCGGACCCGGTACCGGCTCAATCGCTCGGGCTGCTCCGCGCGCTGGCCGAGGGCCGCCCGCCGCCCCCCGCGCCGGCGCTGGACCGGGTGGATCTGGGCGCGGGGCCGCTGCAGGTCACCTTGTGGCAGGACGGACAGATCGCCGCGCGCGTCGCCGGCGGCGGCAGGACTCTGGCCGAGGCCACCCTCGCCGCTGGCCGCGCCCTGCGCGTCACCCTCGGCGCCGCAGGGCGGTCCGCCACCGGACGCCTGCGGGTCGATCGGATCGTCGCCACCGGGCCGATCGCCCGCAGCCCGCGGGTGGCGTTCGCCTTCGCGCTGGACCCGGGCCTGGACGGCCTGGCGACCCGAGGCGGCCGGGTCATCTTCCTGCCCGACGACGTCCTGCAAGCCGCCGTGGCCGGCTCGGCCGCCCCGCTCGCCCAGCTGGACGAGCTGCGCGCGGGGATCGACGTGGCCTGGATGGAGGCGCGCATCGCCGAGGCGGGCGTCACCGGCGCGCTGATGCGCATCCGCACCGAGGGCTGGATCGAGAGCGAGGCCGGGCCGCTGCGCCTTCACCGCGGCAACCCGTTCCCGCCTGCCCCGCGCTCGGCGCGCGACGCCGCCGTGGCCGCCGGCGACTACATCCTCCGGCAGCTGGAGTCCGACGGCCGCTTCCGTTACCGCTACCAGCCCTACGCCGATCCGGGCGCGCCCGACCCGCGCGCTGGCGAATACAACCTGCCCCGGCACGCCGGCACCACCTACGGCCTCAGCCTGCTCTACGCCGCCACCCACCAGCCGCGCTTCCGCGAGGGCGCCGAGGCGTCACTGCACTGGCTGGCTCGCCAGATCGGTCCGTTCTGCTCGCCGACCGGCCTCCGGCCTCCCACCGCCGCCGATGCGCGCGCCTGCATCCTCGAGAACGGCCAGGCTCCCGTTGGCCACGCCGCCCTGACCGCCATCGCGCTGCTCACCTACCAGAGCGCCACCGGTGACCGGCGCTACGCCGAGCTCGGCACCCAGCTCCTGCGCTTCCTGCTGTCCATGCAGCGCCCCGACGGCGAGCTCGCCCACCTGTACGACCCGACCGCCGGCCGGATCGTCGAGGAGCCGCCGCGGATGTTCGTCTCCGAGCAGGCCGCGCTGGCCTTCGCGCTGGCCGACCGCGAGCTGCACGATCCCCTCTACCGGCTGGCGGCAGAGCGCCTGCTCGACTACCTCACCGGCCCCAAGCACGACTATTTCCTGGGCCACTTCGGCTTCGGCGCCGACCACTGGACCTGCCTGGCCGCCGAGGCGGCCTGGCCCGCCCTCCCGCACCGGCGTTACCTCGACTTCTGCCGCGCCTACGCATCCTTCATGGATCGCCTGCAATACGCCGAGGACCCCGCTGCCTCCGCACGCGACTTCGCCGGCCACTATGGCTTCGGCCAGATCCTGGTCCCGCAGGCGCCGGCCACCGCCGGCTTCGCCGAGGCCCTGGTCTCCACCCTGGCGCTCGCCGACCACCACCACGCCGCCACGCCCGCCCTGCGCGCCCAGACCGGGGCGGCACTGCGCGCCCTGGCCCGCGACCAGCTGCGCGCCGACAACGCCTACCTCGCCCGCGACCCGGCGAGGGCCGTGGGCGGCGTCCGCCGCTCGCTGGTCGAGCCCGAGATCCGCATCGACTTCGTCCAGCACACCGCCAGCGCCCTGGCCCGCGCCGCCACCGTGGGGCTGGATCAGCTGTAGCCCCAGGCCTGCTCAGCGCGGGCCCGGGATCCAGCGGGAGATGATCGAGGCGAGAAAGCCGTTCTCGAAGCGGAGGTAGCGGGACTTGCGGTTGAAGCCGAAGTCGTAGACCAGGTCGTCGACGAGGATCTCGGTCACGACCTCCTCGTCGTCGGCGTACGAGCAGTGACGGCGGGACTTGCGGCGCTCCACGCGCTGGGTGGCCCAGTCCGGCTCGCCGCAGCCCCACAGGACTTCGGTGAGGTGCTGTCCGACCTGGACCCGGAACGTGCTGCCCTCGCACAGGAAGCTGCTCTCTCCGGCTTCCGGCGCGGACGGGGTCGCGGCGCCGAGTCCCAGCAGGGTGGCGAGGGCGAGGGCGACGGTGGTGGGGGCGCGGGTCACGGGCACCTCCGGTCGATCCGATGCTTCGACCGTACGCCCGCCGGACGTGGCCGAACACGCCGAATTTTACGGCCGGGCGCGCCCCGGGGTGGGCCTACCGGCGCGTCATGCGCGGCACGGCGCGCGCGGCGGCGAGCAACCAGCGCCGGCGGATCCAGGCCGAGAAGGGGCCCACCACCAGCCAGTACAGCCGGAACAGCGCGGCCGAGGTGCGGTCTATCCACTCCTGGCGGTTCGCGGCCAGACGGCGCCCGTCGTGGATGCGACCGGCCAGGCCGAACACCAGGGTGGTCGGGGTCTGCTCCAGCAGCACGAACCCGCCGCTGTCGGCGAACTGTGCGATGGTCTGCCGCCCCGAGCCCAGGCCGCGCAGCCGGAACAAGGTGCGCACGATGCCGTCGGGCGCGACGGGAAGGCGCAGGGTGGCGGCGAGGGTCTCTTCGGGGGAGGCCTCGATCGTCCGCTGGTGGTGCTCCCGGACGGAATAGGCGGGCAGCCAGCTGTCGAGGCTGGTGGGGTCGGACATGGGTCCGTTTTCGGTCACGCGACGACTGGACGCAAGGACGGCTGGAGGCGAGAATCTCCGGCCATGGAGCTGACCGACCTCAATCAGGACGAACGGCTGGCGCTGGTGGCGATCATCGAGGCCACCGCCCAGGCCGACCGCAAGATTTCCGACGAGGAAGAGAGCATCCTGGGCGAGGTGGTCGAGACCCTGGGCGCGGATGCCTACCAGGCCGCGGTGAAGAAGGCCGACGAGCGCTTCCAGGACGACGACCAGCTGAAGAAGTTCCTGGCCGGGATCACCCGCCCCGAGGCGCGCGAGATCATCTACGGCACGGCGCTGGAGCTGGCCATGTCCGACGTGGTCACCGGGCACGAGCCCGAGCTGCTGACCTGGCTGGCCGAGACCTGGGACCTGGAATCGCAGCTGGAAGCGCCTCCGGACGAGGACGGCTGAAGTACGCGTAGAGCGGCCCTTCAGTCCTCGAACGTAGGGGATGGGCATCCCCGCGCGCGTGGTTCGTGATTGCGGGTCGGCCTGACCCGGTCGGCGGCCCCGATCGGTAGCATCGTCGCACCCATGACGACCAGATGGATCCCGATCCTGTCCCTGCTCTCTGTCACCCTGTCGTGCGACGGTCAGCTCGCCCCCGCGGACGACCCGGACGAGCAGGTCCAGACCCTGACGGCGGAGGGGCGCGCGCCCCGACCGACCATCGTTCTCGTCCACGGCGCCTTCATCGACGGCACCAGCTGGCAGAAGGTCATTCCCCTGCTGCAGCGGGACGGCTACCCGGTAATCGCCGTGCAGAACACGCTGACCGGCATCGCCGAGGACGTGGCCACCACCAAACGGGTGATCGACGCTGCCGCGGAGAAAGGGCCGGTGATAGTGGTGGGGCACTCCTACGGCGGGGTGGTGATCACCGGCGCGGCCACCAACCCGGCGGTGAGGGCCCTGGTGTTCCTCAACGCCTTCGCTCCCGAGGCCGGCGAGGTGCTGGGTGAGCTGTCCCACCGCTTCGGGCCCGGGCCCCTCGACGAGGCGCTGGTGCCCGACAGCGCTGGCTTCCTCACCGTCGATCCGGCGAAGTTCCGCGACATCTTCTGCGCCGACATCACAGTGGTCGAGTCCCGGGTGGCGGCCGCGGCCCAGAAGCCGATCGCGAGCGCCGTGTTCGGGCAGTCGGTGCCGGTGGCGGCCTGGAAGGACCGGCCGTCCTGGTTCCTGGTGGGCAAGGAGGACCAGGCCATCAACCCGGAGCTCCAGCGCTTCATGGCCCAGCGGATCAATGCCCACACCAGCGAGATCCACTCGAGCCATGTGTCGTACATCTCGCATCCGCGCTTCGTCACCCGGCTGATAGAGCAGGCCGCCCGGGCCACCCGCTGAGCCCCGCCGCGGTGAGGGCTACGGCGGTGCTGTCCGGCTGAGGCGGTACCCGGTCTCGCGCAAGGTGCGGGTCATGTGCTCGGCGTACCACTGGGGCCAGTCGGGATCAGGCTTGCCCAGCTCCTTCTCGTGGACGCCGTGGGCCGCCGCCGCGCGCTTGAGGAGATCCAGCAGGATCTCGGTGGTGCTGGGTTCGGGGCTGGTTGGTGACATGGTGGTGGCCCTCCTGTCAGCGTCCTGGCAACCGCTGCCGGATCTCCTGCAGCAGCCAGCCGTTGCCGTCGGGATCGCCGAACACGGCGAAGGAGGCGTAGCTCTTCCGCTCCGGATCCATCCCGGCAAGCCGCTCGCCCTTGGCGCCCCGGTGGAAGATCTCGGAGACCGCGACCCCGCGCCGGACCAGTTCGGTGCGGGCGGCCTCGATGTCGGAGACGACCAGGTACAGACCCTGAACCGATCCGGGTGTGGCGGTGGTGACGCCCTTGCCGAACTGGATCGACGCCGGTGACCCCGGCGGCGTGAACTGCACGATCCGCGAGTCCGGGCCGAGCGGGAAATCCGCGTCCAGTCGCCAGCCGAGCTGGTCGTAAAAACGCTTGGTCCGGTCGACGTCGGCGACCGGCAAGATGACCGCTTCCAGCTTCATGTCCATGAGGTGCCTCCGGTGGGTCGAGGTCCGGTCGCGCTCCTGGCCCGCGGAAAACACGGCGGCGCCGAACGATCGATTGGACGATCGTATCGTGTCGGAGACCGGCTGGGTGTCGGGCCGTCGAGTATATTGGCGAGCGTGGAACACGGGACCCTGTCGCCTCTGCCCGGCTGGGAGAGCTTCTACGTCATCGTTGGCTCCTCCGCCGCCGCCCTCACCGGTCTGCAGTTCGTGGTCACGGTGCTCAGCGCCGAGATGAGAGGCCGGCGCAGCCCGGACGTCACCGGCGCCTTCTCGACGCCGACCATCGTGCACTTCTGCGCCGTGCTGCTGAACGCCGGGATCCTGAGCGCGCCCTGGCGCCGGCTGACCAGCGCCGCCCTGACCCTGGCACCGTTTGCGCTCGCCGGCATCGGGTACACGCTGCTGGTCCTCAGACGGGCGCGTCGCCAGACCGACTACGTCCCGGTCGTCGAGGACTGGATCTGGCATACGGCCCTGCCGCTCCTGGCCTACACGGGGATCCTGGTGAGCGCGGTGTTGCTCCCGCGCGCACCAGGGCCGTGCCTGTTCGCCCTGGGTGCCATGGCGTTGCTGCTGCTCTTCGTGTGCATCCACAACGCCTGGGACAGCGTCGTGTACATCGCGGACCGGCTGAGCACACAATCCGACGACAAGCCGCCGCTGCATCCCACCCGGGGTGACGTTCCAGACTCCCCCGGTCAGAAAGCGCAGTCCTAGATCAGGGCTGCAGCGGCGGGTGGGCCACCACCTCGAACGCGCTGGCCGGCACGGTCGAGAGCTGGGTGATCTCCGCGTCGTTCCAGGCCGGGTTGGCCTCGCCGGTGATGTACCAGTCGCCCCCGTTGTCGGCCATGAACATGCCGTACTCCTTGAGCGCGGTCAGGATCACCCGCGCGGTGGGACCGAAGCCGCTGATGTCGAAGCTGGCCTTGAGGCGCACGCGCAGGCCCATGGGCGGCAAAGCCGGGTCCTTGGAGTTGCTGGCGAAGTGCCGGGCGGGGAGAACGTAGGACCGTTGCGTGTGCTGGATGGTGAAGCGCAGGGCGTGGGCGATCCGTCCCGCCTGCACCTCCTGATGGCGGATCAGCCCGGGCAAGATGGGAAGCCCGGCCGCATCGGCGCTGGTCCAGCCCGCCGGCCGCAGGCCATTGAGGCGCAGGTTGAACCGCGCACCGGATCCAGCCCGCCATTGCCCACCGTCGCGGCGGGTGTCCCAGGTCTCGAACAGCAGACAGGTGTTGCGCTGGAGCACCAGAATGTGGTGATCGCTGCCGCCCTCGATGGGCGGGTCCGGGGGGATGGGGTACGGCCCCGCATCGCTCTCCCCCGGGATGTCGAAGGTGATGGCGACCTTGTCCTGCCACCAGGGCACCACCACGAAGGGGATGCCGTACGCGCCGTTGCCGCCGAAGTCCGGGTGCAGGTGCCGGGCGCCGGCGTCCATCCCGGCCATGTATTGATCCGATAGCGGGTCCACGGGATCGCCGTCGACCCGGTGGTTCCAGGCGTTGTCGGCGGGGAACAGCGGGCAGCCGGCGAGCTCGGGACCGCTCTCGGCAGCGGGCTCCGCCAGGACCGCCCGCGGCGCCACCTCGACCGAAGGATCGCGCGCCGGTAGCGCTTCGGCCGGTGGTGCGCACCCGTCGGTCCACACCAGGATCGCCGACATGAGCAGCAGATGCGGTCGTGTTGCGCCATACGCAGATTTCCATAGAGACATCCCCGCAAGGTACGCAATCACCCCAGGTGGGCTGGCCACACGTGGGAAACAACCGGTGTCGCCGTCCGGAACGGATCCGTTTCACACGAGCGCCGTCGCGCATTTTTCTCGCCCGCGCTCCGCGTGTTCGGCGCACCAACAACCCTTCGGCGGGACTGGGCCAACCCGCCGCCGCACCCTCCCGGTTGGCACTAGCGAGAGCGCGCTTTTTTCGCGGCGATGGCCAGCAGCCCGCCGGCCAGGAGCGCGGCGGCCGGGCCGGGCAGGGCGGGGACCGGGCGGGGGGCCGCGGGGGCGAGGTCGAGGCCCACCACCACCGGATCGTGGTCCGAGGCGCGGAAGACGTCGGCGGCGTTGAACGGGTCGTCGGTCTTGAACTCGGTGTTGTAGTCCAGGACCACCGGCTCGTCGGCGTTGATGTGCCACTCGGCCGCGCCGGTCACCTGGGCGAGCAGCGGCGGGTTGACCAGCAGGTGGTCGAGGTGGCCGCTCTGGCCGTCGAACTGATACGAATAGCCGGGCGGGCTGGCGAAGCGCTCGACCGCCGGGGTGTACTGGGCGGCGGTGAGCACGGCGATGGGGTCCTCGGCCCGGTAGCTGTTGAGGTCCCCCAGGATCATGAAGTCGCGATCGCCGCTGCCGGTGGGGTCACTGGCGATCCAGTCGCGCAGCGCCCCCGCTGCGGCGGTGCGGGTGGCGTTGCAGTTGCCCTGGCCGTCGTTCTGGTCGGGGTCGCCGACGTCGCTGCAGCTCGACCCCTTGGACTTGAGGTGGTTCAGCACGCTGGTGAACCGCTCGCCGGTCGACACTTCCTGCCAGGTCTGGGCCAGGGCGGGGCGGTTCTTGCTGTCGAGGAAGGCGGGATTGACCGCGCTGGTCAGCAGCGCGAACGCACCGACCGGAGCCACCGCCGCCACCCGGTACAGGTAAGCCAGCTTGATGGCGTCGGTGCCGATGGTGCCGGTGTCGACGAACGCGTAGCTGCCGGCGCCCAGCTGTGCGTTCAGGCAGTCGACCAGGCTCTGGGCCGAGGCCTGGGCGTTGTTCTCAAGCTCGATCAGCCCGAACACGTCCGCCTGCATGCCCAGCAGGGCGTTGCACAGCTTGGTGCGCTGGCGGGAAAGCTCTGCCGCGCTGTCCGCCCCCCGGCACTCGAGTCCGCCGCTGGGTCCGCACACCAGCTGGCCGGTATCGATGGTGGTGAAGAAGTTGAGCACGTTGAACGACGCCACCCGCAGCCGCCCGCCCACCACCGGCGCAGCGGACGGGCGCGGGTTGCTGGCCTGGAAGGCCAGCGGTCCCACCGGGTAGATGCGTGCGCCAAGCCGCCCGTCGATGACTCCGTCGAGCGACGGCAAGGTGTCGCCGGTGCGCCGGGTCTGGCTGGCGTCCTTGTAGGGGATCGGGTTCGGGTTCTGGATGAAGCTGGCGTCGTCCAGGATGATCCGGCTGCGGCCGTTCTGGTCCTGCACCGCCAGGGCGGCAGGCCCCGGGGCCGCCACCTCGGTGGGCTGCCACAGGCGCCCGACCGCCGACAGGTCCAGCGAGCCGAAGCGGCCGAGCTCGAAGTTCCCGGTCACGGTCAGGCTCTGGCCGATGTGCACCCGCATCCCTTCCAGCCGTTCCAGCCAGCCGGCCGCCGGCACCGGGAAGGTCAGCTCCTCCGCGCTCGCCACCGGTGTGCCCGGGCAGACCACCACGTCGCTGACGTCGTCGAGCTCGGTGTCGCTCTGGAACTCGGCCACCCGCCCGCGCACCCGCACCAGCTGCCCCACGCTGACCGCCGCCGCCGAGCTGCCCTCGTAGACGAACAGCCCCTCCGAGGTGGCGGGATCGCCGTCCTGGTCGCCGTCTTCCTCTTGCAGGAAAAACCCGTTGATGTTGCCGGTCTGGAAGTCCCCCACCACCACCGCCTCGACGGTCACGGTCTGGTTGACCAGCGGGCTGTCGGTCCCGCTGCCCTGGATGGCGGAGATGCGGGTGGCGGGATCGCCGCAGGCCCCGGCCGGGCCGCCGCCGCCCGGCGCGCAGCTGTTGGCCTCGCCCGGGCTGATCGGGCGGAAGGCGAAGTCGGTGGCGTTGTTCTGGGTGTCGCCGCCGTCGGGGCAGCGGGACAGACCCTGTTCGGCCAGGCTGGAGCTGTCGGTGGTGGCGGCGCCGCCCTCGGTGTAGCCCGGTACTGCGCCGCCGTAGCTGATGGTGTCGACGATCTGGCTGCCCAGCAGCAAGGCCACCGCATCCGGGTTCCCGTTCTGGATGAGGTTGGTGTCGGGAGACACGTCGTGGTTGCAGTTCGGGACATTGGCGGCATTGGCGCAGACCACGAAATAGGCGCCGGGCTCCAGGTTGACCGGCGGCAACGGGTAGGTGGCGTAGACGGTGTTGTTGGCGCCGTTGACCAGGCGCAGGCTGTAGGCCGACAGGTCCTCGACTGTGCTGCCGACGTTTTCGAGCTCGATGAACTCGGCGGTGTCGGTGCTGGGCTGGTCGTAGTCGATCTCGTTGATCACCAGCTGGGCCCGTGCCTCGCGGGAGGCACCCAGCAGGACCAGAGTGGAAAGGACAATCGTGACGGCGGCGCGGATCCGGCGGGCGGCGATCATGAGCGGCCGCAGTACACCAGAAGGCACCGCCCCGCCCTGTGACGACCCGGGCAGTCTTCGGTGACGCCGTCAGGCGGGGACCGACACGCGTCTGTTGCCAGCGCCTAGCCGGCCGCGCGCGCCTTCTCGAGCGCGCGGTCGATGCGGTGGAGGCAGGTGGCCTGCCCGACCAGGGCCAGGCACTCGAAGAAGCCCGGCCCCGCCGCCGTGCCGGTGACCGCCACCCGCACGGCGTGCACGATGTCGCCCAGAGCGAGGCCCTTGTCCGCGAGGTAGGACTGGGTGTCGGCCTCCAGGCTGGCGGCGTCGAAGCTGGACCGGCCGGCCAGCCAGGTGCGGTAGTCGGCCAGCCGTTCGGGCGCCCCCGGCGCCTGCACCCGCTTGGCGAAGGCCTTCTCGTCGTAGGCCACGTCCTGCCCGAAGAAGAACCCGGCCTGCAGCACGATGTCCCCGAACACCTTGAGGCGGTCGCCCAGCGCCTCGATCACCTGGGCCACCTTGCGCTGGACCTCGGCGGTGACGGGCGGACGGACCAGCCCGGCCCGTTCCAGAAACGGCATCATCCGCTCGATCTTCTCGGCCAGCGGCATCTCCCGCAGGTAGTGGGCCTGGAAGGCCAGCAGCTTGGTGGGGTCGAAGCTGGCCGGCGACGGGTTCACCCGCTCGAGCGAGAAGTTCTCGATCATCTGCTGCCGGCTGAGAAACTCGGTGCGGTCGTCGAGCGACCAGCCCAGCAGCACCAGGTAGTTGAGCACCGCCTCGGGCAGGTAGCCGACCTGCTCGTAGAAGTCGACCACCACCGGGTTGAACGTCTCCGGCGCGGTCTTCAGCCCCAGCGCCGCCGCGATGGCGGTGCCGTGCTGGTGCACCCGGGCGAAGTCCGGGTTCTTCAGATAGGCGTCCAGCTTGCGCTTGGACAGCTTGCGCTTGGAGCCCGGCTCGGCCACGTAGGGCAGGTGGGCGTAGCGGGGCATGGGATAGCCCAGCGACTGCACGATGAACACCTGCCGGGGCGTGTTCGACAGGTGCTCCTCCGAGCGGATGACGTGGGTGATCTCGAAGTCGCGGTCGTCGACCACGTTGGCCAGGTGGTAGATGAACGACCCATCCGTGCGCTGGATGACGTGGTCCGCCTCCTGCGCCCACTCGAAGTCCACCGTCCCGCGCACCAGATCCGGCAGCGACAGCTTGCCCTCGCGGGGCATCTTCAGGCGCACCACCGCCGTGCGGCCCTCGCCCTCGAAGCGGGCGCGGTCGGCCTCGGTCGTGGCCATGAAGCGGCGGCTGTATGTGAACTGCACCTTCTGCGCCTCGGCCGCCTTGCGCTCGGCGTCCATCTCGGCGGAGGTGGCGTAGTCGCGGTAGGCGAAGCCGCTTGACAGCAGCTGGTCCACCGCCGCCTGGTAGCGCGGCCCGCGCTGTGACTGGAAATACGACGCCTGGGGGCCGCCCACCTCGGGCCCCTCGTCCCAGTTCAGGCCCAGCCAGTGGAACCCGTGCAGGATGGGCGCCAGCGCTGCCTCGATGTTGCGCTGCTGATCGGTGTCGTCGATGCGCAGGATGTAGCGGCCGCCCGCCCGGCGCGAGAACAGCCAGTTGAACAGCGCCGTGCGCACCCCGCCGATGTGCAGAAAGCCCGTCGGGCTGGGGGCAAAGCGGGTCCGGACGCTCATTCGGGCCGCTCCATGCCCGGCGGCACCGGGAAGAACTCCTGCTTTGCGCCGATGGCGTGTCCGGCGGGCAAGGGCACCCCCAGCTCGTCGATGCGGAACACGTTTTCGGGCAGGCGCAGTGACTCGCGCAGGCGCTCCATGGTCTGGGGCACGAACGGGTAGAGCATGATCATCAGGTTCTTGAGCACGTAGAACGCCGAGAAGAGGGCGTTGCGCCGCCCCTCCTCGGGGTGGCGGTCGTCGTGCGGTTTGTGCTGGGCGAACAGGCTGTTGATGATGCGGGCGTAGTTTTCCACCTCGAACAGCAAGTTCGGGTAATCGGACCGCTCCATCGATTTGACGTAGCGCTGGACCATCCGCACGGTGTCGCTGACCACCTTCTCGATCAGCACGCCGCCGGGCACCCGCCCCTCGAACTTCGAGTGGGCGGCCGAGATCGGGCGCTCGAAGGCGGCGTTCAGCGGGCCGGCCAGGAAGCGGTTGCGCTCGTCCAGCTTGGCGAACTCGAAGTCCGACGACTTGTCCGACAGCCCCAGCAGCGCCAGGTAATAGCGGATCTGGTCGGGGGCGTAGCCCTTCTCGTCCAGCAGCTGATCGCCGCTGTAGAAGTTGCCGCGGCTCTTGCTCATCTTCTCGCCGCTGACCAGCAGGTGGAACGCGGCCACGATGTCGGTCAGCTGCAGCTCGCCCGGGACCGGCAGGCGGTGGGGGTCGTCCTGGGTGCCCAGCCACATCGCCCCCTGCATCAGCACGTAGAAGAAGACGTTGTCCTGCCCCAAAAACTGGGTCACGCGCGCGGCCGGGTCCCGCCAGTATTCGGCGTAGCCCTCCGGGTCGCGACCCTTCTCGGCCAGGGCCACCTGCGTGAACGCGATGGGCGCGATCAGCGAGTCGGGCCAGACGTACAGGGTCTTGCCGGCCAGGTCCGGGTCGATGTCCGCCGGCACCGGCACGCCCCAGGCGATGTCGCGGGTGATGGACCGGTGCGCCCACTCGTCGGCCAGCTCGGCCGAGATCCCCGCCGCCGCCAGGGCCTGCTGCCCGGCGGCCAGGCTGGCCTTGTTCTCGAACTGCAAGATCACCTTCTTGCCGGGCGCGTATTTGCTCTTGTGCGCCGGCAAGCTGGCCTTGATCTCCTTGTAGCGGGCCTCCTGCTCGCCCGGCAGGCGCAGCGAGGGCATCACCTTCTCCAGGGTGTCGGCGATGACCGACGGCCGCCACTGCTTGCTCTTCGCCTTGCCCTCGATCCAGATCCGCAAGGTCTCGGACACCGACCACATGTCGAGGTACCAGTGCACCGTCTCGCGCATCTCCGGGGTGGTACCGGACAGGACGCTCTTCGGATTGATCAGCTCGGTGGGCTCGTGCTGGTGGCCGCAGCGGTCACACTCGTCGCTGTAGGCGCCGTCGAAGCCGCACTTGGGGTTGGGGCAGGTGCCGCGCACCAGCCGGTCCGGCAGAAAGCGGCTCAGCCGGGCGTCGTACCACTGCTTGCTGGCCCGCTTCTTCAGCAGGCCGTTGGCGTGCAGCCGGCGGATGAAGAAGTCGCACAGCTGCTTCTGCCGGGGGAAACACTCGGGTCGGGAGGTGCCGGTGTACACGTCCAGGCCGATGGAATACCGGCGCAGGGTCTCGCGCTGGCGGACGTGGATGCCGTCGATGAAGTCGCGGATGGGCACCCCGGCGCCGGCGGCGGAGACCTCGCTGGTCGACCCGTGGTCGTCGGTGCCGTTGACGTAAAGGACGTTCTCCCGGCCGATCACCATGCCCATCCAGCGGGTGTGGATGTCGGCGGGCAGGTGGGCGCCCGCCAGGTGACCCAGGTGCAGCGGGCCGTTGGCGTAGGGCATCCCCGAGGTGACCAGCGCGCGGCGCGGGCGGGCGACGGTCTTCAGCACCGAGGGCACGTCGGTGGGGACGTGCGGGTTCTTGCCGGCGCCTCGGCCCGGCGGCGGGTCTTTCGGTGGCTTGTCGTCGGCCACGGGAACGGGAGAGCATGCCTCGATCCCGACGCTGGCACAAGTAAGCCCCCCGTGCTGCCCGGGTGCGGGTGGGGTAATCTAGCTGGCGGCATGCAAGCGGTCAGCGTTTCGCAAGTGCTGGGGGGCAAGGTCCCGGTCGGCTCGACGGTCACGGTGCGCGGCTGGGTGCGCACGCGCCGCGACTCGAAGGCCGGCGTCTCGTTCATCCACCTGCACGACGGATCGTGCTTCGACCCGGTGCAGGTGGTCGTGGCCGGCGAGCTGCCCAACTACCAGACCGACATCCTCAAGCTGACCGCCGGCTGCGCGGTGGTCGCCACCGGCGCGGTGGTGGCCAGCCAGGGCAAGGGCCAGGCGGTCGAGCTGCAGGCCAGCGACGTGCAGGTGGTGGGCTGGGTGGACGACCCCGAGACCTACCCGATCTCGCAGAAACGGCACACCCTGGAGTACCTGCGCGAGGTGGCCCACCTGCGCGCGCGCACCAACACCATCGGCGCGGTCACCCGGGTGCGCGATTGTCTCAGCCAGGCCATACACCGGTTCTTCCACGCCGAGGGGTTCTTCTGGATCCACACCCCCATCATCACCGCCAGCGACTGCGAGGGGGCGGGCGAGCTGTTCCGGGTCAGCACGCTGGACCTGGCCAACCTGCCGCGTGATGGCCAGGGCAAGGCCGACTTCTCGCGCGACTTCTTCGGCAAGGAGGCCTTCCTGACCGTCAGCGGCCAGCTGAACGTCGAGACCTACTGCCTGGCGATGAGCAAGGTGTACACCTTCGGCCCCACCTTCCGGGCCGAGAACAGCAACACCAGCCGCCACCTGGCCGAGTTCTGGATGGTCGAGCCGGAGGTGGCCTTCGCCGACCTGCACGCCGACGCGGACCTGGCCGAAAAATTCCTCAAGTACATCTTCAGGGCGGTGCTGGACGAGCGGCAGGACGATCTGAAGTTCTTCGTCGAGCGCGTGGACAAGGACTGCGTCAGCCGCCTGGAGAAGTTCGTGTCGGCGAGCTTCGAGCGGATCACCTACACCCAGGCGGTGGCGGCGCTGGAGAAGAGCGGCAAGACCTTCGAGTTCCCGGTGCGCTGGGGCATGGACCTGCAGTCCGAACACGAGCGCTGGCTGACCGAGGAGCACGTGGGCCGCCCGGTGGTGGTGACCAACTACCCCAAGGAGATCAAGGCGTTTTACATGCGCCTCGACGACGACGAGAAGACCGTGGCGGCCATGGATGTGCTGGCGCCGGGCATCGGCGAGATCATCGGCGGCTCGCAGCGCGAGGAGCGGCTGGAGGTGCTGGACCGCCGGATGACCGAGCTGAAGCTCGACCCCAAGGCCTACTGGTGGTACCGCGACCTGCGGCGCTACGGCACCGTCCCGCACGCCGGCTTCGGCCTGGGCCTCGAGCGCACCATCCTGTACGCCACCGGCATGGCCAACATCCGCGACGTCATCCCCTTCCCGCGCGCCCCCGGTCAGGCAGCGTTCTAGCGTTTCCGGCGGGCGAGCATGCGGGCGAGGCCGCTCAACGGGATGGGGAGCCAGTCGGGGCGGTTGTTCAGCTCGTACTCCACCTCGTAGATGACCTTCTCGACCTCGTAGAACTCGAACAGCAGATCGCGGAACTCGTCCGAGGCCGGGGCCAGCGGGCTGCCCTCGATGGCCTGCAGGTAAGCACCCAGGTAGGCCGCGCTCACCCACTGGGTCCAGGCCTCCATCCAGGGCACGACCGTGGCCATGTCCTCGGCGCGCACCCGCGGGCTCCGCAGCACCGCCTCGGCGGCGTAGCTGAACGACCGCACCATGCCCATGGCGTCGCGCAGGGCGCAGCGCTTGTAGCGGCGCTCGCTGACCGGGCGGGCGGGCTCGCCCTCGAAATCGATGATCACGAAGTCGTCGCCCTTGAACAGCACCTGCCCCAGGTGAAGATCGCCGTGACAGCGGATGCGCGACACCTCGATCTTGCGGCGGGTGATCTGGCGCAGCAGATCGTCGATGGTGCTCTCCTGGCGCAGCAGCTCCCCGGCCAGCTCGCGCGCTCGATCGGGGAGGGCGGGCAACCGGCGGCGCAGGGCCTCGAAGGTGCGGGCCAGCCGGGCGTGGGACCACTGGAAAATCGACTGCTGGTGCTGGGCCGTGAACGGCTCGGGCACGAAGGCGGGATCTGTGCGCTCGCTGGCCATCAGCAGGTGCACGTCGGCGGTGCGGCGGGCCAGCTGACGGGCCAGCGAGAAGTAGCGGCCTGACAGCTCGACCAGGTCCTGCGGCACCGCCGCCCGCGCCGCCTCGGTGAAGCGCGCCGGCGGGGGGCCAGGGGCCGCCGGGGCGGGGGCCTGGCGGCTGAGCACGCGTTCGAGGAACAGCTCGATCTCGC
>JBKPRZ010000157.1:0-10190 GCA_046734815.1 Myxococcota bacterium
GGATTCCCCACTCGGCAATGAGCTGAAGCACGATGTTCTCCGGGAACACCAGACGCACCCCTTCGGGGTTTGCTCGGTAGGCGGCAGCCGGTGCTTCGAAGGCGCCACGGCCGACGCCTAGCCAGGGATAGTCCGCGATCAGTGACAGGGTGTCACGCCAGCCCCGAAGCTTCAGCTCGGTCGTTGCCGAGGGCATGCCTGCCACCCCTGTCCCGCGCAGCCTGAGGGCCAGCAAGATGGCGCCCGGAATGCCCAGCAGCAGCGCAGCCGCGCCGGCTGTTGCGCCGCCAGTCGGGCCCAGGCGGCGGGCCAGCCAGAGGACCGCAAGCGTCAGGAGCCCCACGCTGGCGCCCAGCACGCCCGTACGCGAGCTGGTGGCCAGCAGCGCCACGCCGCAAACCGCCCCGGCCAGACCGATCGTGAGCTTGAGAGCACCCTCCACCTCGCGCGCGCAGCCGATGGCCAGGATGCCGGCGAGCGCGAACAACGACGCCGCGTGATTGCCGTTGATGAACGGCCCGAAGACACCCGAGCCCGGCATGTCACTGACGGGAAAGATCCCGTAGACCTTGTCGACGCCGAACCAGCGCATCGCAAGACTGCACAGCGCGATCGATCCGCCCAGCAGCACCACAGCGGTGGCAATCACCGAGCTTCTGCCGCGGGAACGAGTGGCGCTGGCGGTGACCACCAGGATGGTCAGACAGGCCAGGCCTTTGAGGACAGCCAGGATCGTTGCCGGCACGTCCATCGTGAGAGGCAGGAAGGTCGCCGTCGTCCCGGTGGCTTCGGCACGCAGCTCGAGCGCACGGGGCGACAGGACGCCGACCACCCACGCCGGCAGCGGCAGCAGCTGCAGAAGGGTCACCCCGATGGCCAGCGCCGCGATACCGGCGAACGGAACGGCTGATACCTGACCCCTGCGCGACAGCAGCCAGACGGCGCCGACCAGCAAGGCAGCAGCGGACAGCGCGGCCTGCACCCACGCGGGACCACCGCCGAACAGGAGGGGCGCGGCCAGGACGATGGTCAGCGCGGCGTACTGGGCGAGCCGCCTCCACCGACGGGCCGCCCGCGCGTCGCTCGTGGGTGGACTGGGAAGACCAGAATTCCCCTTCACGCGCGCCTACTTTACACCGTCTGCTCGCCGGAACGGAAGGCCAACCTCGTCGCAGGTCGGGTGGATGCGAGCCGCTGCACCTCGCGCACGGCGCATGGGCATCCAGGGTACGATTCCAACATGGCTCAACCCGATTTCTGGGCCCACCCCACTGCAGTCATCGATGCGCCCGCCGAGATCGGCGCGGGGACCAAGATCTGGCACTTCAGCCACGTCATGGCCGGGGCGCGGGTGGGGGCGGGGTGCTCGCTGGGGCAGAACGTGTTCGTGGGCAGCCGGGGCGTGATCGGCGAGGGGTGCAAGATCCAGAACAACGTATCGATCTATGACGCCGTCGAGCTGGAGGCGGACGTGTTCGTGGGGCCGTCGGCGGTGTTCACCAACGTCGAGAACCCGCGGGCGTTCGTGAACCGCAAGAGCGCGTACGGTGCCACCCGGGTCCAGCGCGGGGCGACCATCGGGGCGAACGCGACCATCGTCTGCGGGACGGTGATCGGGGCGTACGCGCTGGTGGGGGCGGGGGCGGTGGTGACGCGGGACGTGCCCGCCCACGCGCTGGTGCTGGGGGTGCCGGCGCGCCAGGCGGGCTGGGTCTGCCGCTGCGGTGAGGTGTTGCCCCGGTCGGGCGATCTGGTGTGCGCGGCCTGCGGCAGTCGGTACGAGGTCACTGGATCGGGCCCCGCTCTCGCGTTACGTTCGCTGGCCTCACCGTAGCGCAGACAGCCATCGTCTTTTGCCCATGACCACCGCCCGACCACGATTGCTCGTATTCGTCATCGCGTATTACGCGGACAAGACCTTGAAGCAGGTGCTGGAACGCATCCCCCGCGGGATCTTCGACGAGTACGACTGCGAGGTGCTGGTGGTGGACGACGCTTCGCTGGACCGCACCTTCGAGATCGGGCGCGAGTACCGGGCGGCTCATCCGGAAATCCGGATGACGGTGCTGCGCAACGAGTTCAACCAGGGCTACGGGGGCAACCAGAAGGTCGGGTACGCGTTCGCGCTCGCGCACGGGTTCGACTTCGTGGCCATGGTCCACGGCGACGGGCAATACGCGCCCGAGCAGCTGCCCAACCTGGCGGCACCGCTGCGCGATGGGCAGGCCGATGCGGTGTTCGGCAGCCGCATGATCGACCGGTTCGGGGCGCTGCGCGGGGGGATGCCCCTCTACAAGTACGTCGGCAACAAGATCCTCAGCACGGTGCAAAACCGCCTGCTCGGCACCCGCCTGTCCGAGTTCCACAGCGGCTACCGGGTCTACTCGACGGCGATCTTGCGGCGGATCCCGTTTCACCTGAACTCGAACGACTTTCACTTCGACACCGAGATCATCATCCAGCTGCTCAACGCCGGCGGCCGCATCGTCGAGCTGCCCATCCCCACCTACTACGGGGACGAGATCTCGCGGGTCAACGGGATGAAATACGCCCGCGACGTGATGAAGGCGACCATCCAGAACGTCCTTCACCGCCGCAACATCCTGTACCAGCGGCGCTTCGACACCGGGCCGGGGGACAACACCCACTACGACCTGAAGCTGGGCTACGCCAGCAGCCACAGCTACGCGCTGGAGGCGGTGCCGGAGGGGGCCAAGGTGCTGGACATCGGGGGCGGGCCCTCGGGGATGGCGCAGGAGCTGGTGCGCAAGGGTTGTCAGGTGGCGGTGGTGGATCAGTTCGCGGCGCCGGCCGGGGGCAACGGGGCGGCGGCGCCGGTGCAGGTGATCGTCCAGGACCTGGACGACGACCTCACCTTCGAGGTGGCGCCCTACGACCACCTGCTGCTGCTGGACGTGATCGAGCACCTGCGCGATCCGGAGAAGTTCATCGACCGTCTGCGGGCCAAGTTCGATTACACCGAGCGCACGGTGGTGCTGACGACGCCCAACATCGCCTTCGTGGTGCAGCGGCTGATGCTGCTGTTCGGGCAGTTCAACTACGGCAAGCAGGGGATCCTCGACCGCACCCATACCCGTCTCTTCACCTTCCGCGGGATGCGCCAGCTGATGCGCGATGCCGGCTTCCGGATCGAGGAGGTGCGCGGGGTGCCGGCGCCCTTCCCCAAGGCGCTGGGCGACGGCTGGCTGGGGCGGACCGCGACCCGGATCAACGTGGCTCTGATCGGGGTCAGCAAGACGCTGTTCTCGTACCAGATCTACGTCAAGGCGAAGACCACGCCCAACGTCGAGTTCGTGCTGCGCGCGGCGGAGGACAGCAGCGCGCAGCGGCCCGACGACCCGCGCGGATCAGCGGTGTCGACCCCGGAGAACCAGCGGGCCAAGCAGCGCTGAAAGCCGCGCGCGGGAGCCTCGGCCACCGGTGCAGCGGGTGTCCCGTCGCTGCGGGCCGCGGTGTCGCGCGCGTCTCCCGCGCTGCGACTCGACCCGCTAAAGACGTGGCGCCCCCCTGCCGATCCTCACGGCGTGGCTATCCATCGCTTCACTGCTCCCCAGAAGGCCGGGGCGGCCCAACCGCAGCCCACTCCTCCGGTGCCGGGTTCGCCATCCTCGATCGGCACACCGGCGGTTCAGCCGACCGGCGCCGAACGGCGGACGACCCGCCGGATCGATCTGGAAGTGGAGATGAGCCTCGAGTCGGACCACAACTTCTACACCGGCCTGACGCGCGACATCAGCTCGGGCGGCATCTTCGTGGCCACCGGGGTGACCTACGACGTGGGCACGCACGTCAACATCAAGTTCACGTTGCCGGGGTCGACGACGCCGCTGGCAATGGAGGCCCAGGTGCGCTGGGTGCGCGACCCGCGCACGGTCAGGACCGATGGCCCCGAAGGCATGGGCCTCAAGTTCATCAACCTCAGCCCGGAGGCGCGCCAGGCCATCGCCGATTTCCTCGACCAGCGCGACTCGATCTTCTACGACGACGAATGACAGCGGAGACGCAGCAGCAGGGCCCCACCCGCGCTGTCACACCCCCAGGCGATCCAGCTGGATGATCGGCCCCTCGGGGGGCGAGCCGGCGGTCAGATCCACGGTGGCGTGGATGGCCCAGTCGTCGTGGCCTTCCGGATCGATCAGCCGCTGCTCGATGATCCACGAGCGTTCGCCGGCGGGGCGGATGACGGTGTTGCGCGGGTGGCGGGCGTCGGGCGTGGTGACGATCTTGCTGTGGTCCTCGTAGAAGGGGGCCATGGCGCCGCTCAGGCGGTCGGCGGTCCAGTCGGGGGCGCCGTCGCCGGCGGGCGCGCGCAGGGCCAGCAGCGCCTCCTCGTAATCGCGGCGGGCCAGGGCGCCCAGCAGCCGGTGTAGATCGGTGCGCACGCGGGCGGCGAAGGCGCGCGGGTCGGTCAGCAGCAGCTCGGCGGCGGGGCGGGCGCCGGGCAGCAGCGGCTCCTCGGCGGCGCGGGGCGGGGCGGAGGGGTCGACCAGGCGCTCCCACTCCTCCAGCAGGCTGGCGTCGATGCTGCGGACGAGGCTGCCCAGGTTCAGGGTCAGCTCCTCCAGCTCGGGCGTGCGGAACTTGGCGGGCACGCTCTGGGCCAGGGTCTTGTACGCCTCGCTGAGGTAGCGCAGCAGCACGCCCTCGACCCGCTGCAGGCCGTAGTCGCGGACGTAGTCGGAGAAACCGCAGAAGCGTTCCAGGATCTCGCGGGCCACCGACTTGGGCGCGATGTTCTCGCTGCCCACCCAGGGGTGGCGGTCGGAAAAGGCGTTGAAGGTCTCGTAGATGAAGTCGCGGTTGGGCTTGGGCCACTCCAGCGCGTCCAGCTTCTCCATCCGCTCCTCGTACTCCACGCCCTCGGCCTTCAGCTGCATGATCAGCTCGTCCTTGAGGCGGGCCAGCTGGGCCATCAGCACGGGGCGCGGGTTCTCGAGCACCGCCTCGACCAGCGACAGCACGTCCAGCGCGTGGGTGGGCTCGGCCGGGTCCAGCAGGGCCAAGGTGTCGATCAGGTACAGCGACAGGGTGTGGTGCAGGGAGAAGTCGCGCTGGAGCGAGGGGTTGGGGATCGGGTAGGGGTTGCGCGCGCGATCGTCGCGGACGAGCTCGATCAGGCCGGCCCGGCGCAGGACCCGGAAGGCCTGGGCGGCGGTGCGCTTGAACCGGCGCTGCATCACCGGGGTCTCGTGGCTGGCGGCGATCATCTCCAGCAGCTGTCGGTAGCCGCCGCCGCGGCGGGGGTCGCCGCGTTCGCCCTGCAGCAGCGACACCAGCAGGCCGTGGTTGACGGCAAAGCGCGACTCCAGCGGCTCGGGCGTGCCGCCGGCCAGGCGATCGAAGGTGCCCTTGTCCCAGTGGACGTAGCCCTTGTCGGGCGGCTTCTGCTTGTGGACCTTCTTGCCGGTGGCGGCCTTGGCGGCCAGACGCTTGTTCTCGATGACGTGCTCGGGGGCCTGGGCCACCACCCAGCCGCGGTCGTCGAAGCCCTTGCGGCCGGCCCGCCCGGCGATCTGCTTGAACTCGCGCACCGACAGCAACACGTCCTTGACCCCGTCGAACTTGCACAGGCGGGTGAACAGCACGGTGCGGATGGGGATGTTCACGCCCACGCCCAGGGTGTCGGTGCCGCTGACCACCTTCAGCAGGCCCTTCTGCGCCAGCCGCTCGCACAGGCGGCGGTAGCGCGGCAGCAGGCCGGCGTGGTGCAGGCCCAGGCCGTGGCGCAGGTAGCGCTGCATCTCCTTGCCGTAGGGGCTGGCGAACCGTTCGCCGCGCAGGGCCTCCTTGAGGGCGTCCTTGTCGGCCTTGCTCGACACGTCGACGCTCATCAGGTTCTGCACCTCCTCGGCGGCGGCGCGCTGGGTGAAGTTGACCAGGTAGATGGGGGCGCGGTTCTGCTTGATGAGGTCGGCGATGGTCTCGTGCAGCGGGGTATCGCGGTACTCGAAGTCCAGCGGCACCGGGCGGGTCAGGCCGCGCACGACGCCGACCTCGCGGCCGGTGAAGGACTGCAGGCTGCGCTCGATGGTGCTGGTGTCGCCCAGGGTGGCGGACATCAACAAGAAGGTCGTCTGCCGCAAGGTGATGAGCGGCAGCTGCCAGGCCAGGCCGCGGTCGCGGTCGGCGTAATAATGGAACTCGTCCATCACCACGTAGTCGGCGGGCGAGCGGGCGCTGCGCACGGCCATGTTGGCCAGCACCTCGGCGGTGCCGCACAGGATGGGGGCGTCGCGGTTGACGCTGGCGTCGCCGGTCAGCAGGCCCACCTGCTCGGGGCCGAAGGCGGCGCACAGGTCGAAGAACTTCTCGTTGACCAGGGCCTTGACCGGGCAGCTCCAGAAGCCGCGCCGGCCCTCGGCCAGCGCCTTGAAGAGGAAGGCGGTGGCGACCAGCGACTTGCCCGACCCGGTGGGCGTGGTCAGCACCAGGTGCTTGCCCGCCAGGACCTCGAACACCGCCTCCTCCTGTGCGGGGTACAGCTCGATGCCCAGGCCGGCGACATAGTCGAGGAACGCGCCGAGGAGGGCGTCGTTGGTGGGGGCGGGCGGTGGGGTGAGGGGGGGCATCGGCGGCAGGACCGCAGTATGCGCAGGCTGCCGCCGGGGGTCCAGGAGGGTGCGTCGCGCGGGTCGACGGCTGCTCACCGACCGCAAATCGCCCGGGGCCGAGTAAAGTGCGCGCATGTCGCTGCCCCTGGCCGAGGCCCGTGCGCTGGTGATCTCCGAGGTGACACGTGCGCGGGACGCGGGACCGCCGCTGGCGCGCGAGAGTGTTCCGCTGGCGCAGGCGCTGGGGCGGGTGCTGGGCGAGGCGGTGGTGGCGGATCGGGATCAGCCGCCGTTTCATCGATCGACCCGCGATGGCTTCGCCGTGTCCAGTGCGGAGCTGGCGGGGGCTGGGGACAAAGAGGTCGTGCTGCGGGTGGTGGGTGAGGTGGCGGCGGGCGCAGATTTCGCGGGAACGGTTGCGCCGGGGAGCTGCGTGGAGATCATGACCGGCGCGCCGGTGCCGGCGGGTGCCGACGCGGTTGTGATGGTCGAGCACGTCGAGCGCCGCGGGGATCGGATCGCCGTGCGTCGGGTGCTGGCGGCGGGTGAAAACGTCGTTCCGCGCGGCAGCGAGCTGCCCGCCGGGCAGGTGGCGCTGGACGCGGGGCGCGTTCTGGATCCCGGCAACATCGGTCTGCTGGCCTCGCTGGGCTGCGGCTGGCCGTCGGTGTTCGCGCGGCCCAAGGTGGCGGTGCTGTCGACGGGCAACGAGCTGGTGGGCGTGGATCAGGTGCCTACCGGTAGTCAGATCCGCGACTCGAACCGCCATGCGCTCGCGGCACAGATCGCGCGCGCGGGCGGCGAGGTGGTTGCTTTTCCCACCGCGCGTGATGACCTATCCATGCTGCGCGACCGTCTGGCCGAGGCGGCGGCGGCGGCGGACGTGTTGCTGGTCAGCGGTGGCGTCTCGATGGGCAAATACGATCACGTCGAAACCGCGCTGGGCGCGCTGGGTGCACGGGTCGTGTTCGACGGCGTGGACATCCGGCCGGGCCGGCCGCTGGTGTTCGGGTTCCTCGGCACGCGCCCTTTTTTCGGGCTGCCCGGCAATCCGCTGTCGACCCTGGTGACCTTCGAGCTGTTCGCTCGTCCCGCGATCGAGCTTCTGACCGGGCGGCCGCGGGTGCCACCGCTGGGTCTGCTGTGTGCCCGCCTGCGTGTGGACTACGCGCAGCGCAAGCTGCCGCTGACCGTTTTCGCGCCGGCGGTGTTCGACCCGCCGGATTCGCCGGCAAGCCCCGGGCCGATCGGCGTGCGCAGGATCGCGTCGCAAGGCTCGGGCGATCTGGCGTCACTGGCTGCATCGGATGCGTTCGTGGTGGTCGAACCGGGCGTCACCGCGCTGGCGGCTGGCACGCTGGTCCCCGTGTTGCCGAAGTGACCGCTGCGGGTGTCCAATCCCGGCCGCCGTATTTGAGGGGGGGAGCGCATCGGGTGGGTTTTCACAAACCGCGGAAACGCGTAAGGTTCGAAAGAGCGGCTCACCTGCGGCTGGCAGGCTTCGCAATAGTCTCGGAGACACGCATGAAGAGATCGCAGTTCGCTCTCGCCCCTCTGCTTTTCACCCTGGGCCTGGCCATGACGGGGGCAGCGGGATGCGAGGACGAGTTCTCGGACGACAAGTTCGGGGTTCTCGACCTCGCGTCATATTACGACGGCGGTTCGCAGAATGACCCGACTGCCGGGGTGCCGGATCAGGTCGAGGCCAATCAGGGCTACGTCAACGGCGCGGTGGCCGAATATTACGACTTCGGCTTCGTGCCCAGCGTGATCGACCTGGCCAACGGCAACCCCACCTCGGTGCGGGTGCAGCCGATGTATTTCTTCTTCGACGAGCAAGACCGGCCCCTGTTCGCGCCGCCGGTGCGCGAGCTGCGCGGCGGGATCGACTGGATCCGCGGGGGCATCGGCGTGCTGAACCCGAACCCCAAGGACTACTGCGAGGGCGCCGCCAACCAGGACGATTGCAAGAAGTTCAACGACGAGGAGAAGAAGAAGTCGTATCCGCTGCGCCGCCGCGAGTTGCTGGTCGACCCCTACCGCGGCGTGGCCGACTACCAGCGGCCGCTGGTGGACCTCAGCCCGCGCGATCGGGGCGGCCCCGCCACCGAATACACGGGCCTGTGGGAGATCGTCGAGGTCACCGTCCCGCCCAAATACGCCGTCGACTCCATCAAACACGTGGCCACGCTGCAAAGGGCCCTGGCCTCGGGCAAGTTCAAGGCGCGCAACACCGGCAAGGTGATCAACTGCCCGATGGTCGACGAGCGCACCTACGTCAACCGGGGCATCACCAACCGACGGATCTTCCACCCGCGCATCGAGGTCTGGTACCGGCGGCTGCTGGGCACCTGCTTTCTGGCCAACGGCTGGGAGACGCTGGGCAACGAGAAGGGCGACCGCTTCTTCGCCCACTCGGACAACGAGCGGCTGGATACGTTCGACGTCACCCGCGTGAGCCTGGGCGATGGCCCCACTGCCAGCCAGCATGTGGTGGTTCCGGTGGGTCGGGCCTACGAGCCGGCCATCGCCAGCGACGATCAGAGCTTCACCAACGCACCGACCATCACCCGGGTGGCCTTCAACGTCATCACCATGACCGCGCCCCGACACTCGGCCGCCGATCCTCCCGGCTACACGCCGATGCGCTGGATGTTCGACGTGCCGGCCCGGGAGAACTACGAGGCCGGCCACTGGAAGTCCGAAGCTGACATCGATCTGAACAGCGCCCGCGGCCGTCGACGCTCGGCCATCGCGCCGCTGGTGAAGAACCTTCCCGCCCGCGGTGTGGCCCCCCGCTGCTCGTTCGAGCCCCAGGAGGGGTACCAGGCCCCGGACCGCACCCACGACCAGTGCGGGCGCAAGGTCCAGGATCCCAGCAAGCCGGCGGGCAACTTCATCGTCGACGGCGTGGGTGACCCGGAATGCAACAAGGAACGGGATCCCTTCAATCCCGAGGACCCGCCGCTGGAGTGCAACCCGGACACCTGCTTCTGCGATGCCCCTTTCGTGACGTACGGCAAGGCCTGCGGTCCGGGCATCGCCCAGTGCCAGCGCCGGAAGGACAAGTTCTCCGAGTTCGGGTACGAGTGTTTCCCGCCCTGGGGCGGTTTCTGCCAGCGCTCCTGCGCGCCGCGGGTCCCGCCGGCGCCGCCCAACACGCTGGCCAAGGGCAACGTCGGCAAGGAGCCCACAGAGTGGCTGGACTCCCGCTGCGGCGGCGAGGTGCCGGGCTTCATCTGTCTGACCTCCATCCGCACGTGCATCAAGCTGTGCGACCAGAACGTCAGCTCGCCCGATCAGTGCAGCGTCAAGATGAAGGTGGGCGAGGAGACCCGCGACATCCAGGAAGGGCAGACCTGCCAGGACTTCGGCCTGCAGGTGTGCGCCTGGCCCGACATCTGGGAACCGAAGGACTTCCCCATTCCGCAGTGAGGCGAGCACCATGCGCAAGTCATCTCTGTTGATCTCCGTGGGCCTGCTGGCCCTGCTCGGCGGCGCGCGGGCGGCCTGGGCGCAGAACATCGGCACCCTGGTCGGGCACGTCTACGACCAGAGCGGCACCGCGCTGCGCGGGGTGAAGGTCACCATCACTTCCGACACCCAGATCGGCGGCAC
>JBKPRZ010000158.1:0-2745 GCA_046734815.1 Myxococcota bacterium
CACCAGCACAGGGCGGTGGGCGGCCTCCCGCTTGGCCTCGGTCACCAGCACGCCCGATACCAGGAAGGTGCGGTCCTGCTCGGCCGCCAGGCCCCACGACGGGCTGCCGGCGCGGGCCTCCTCGATCAGCGGCAGGGTGGCCAGCGCCGGCTGCGCGCCCCAGCGGGCCAGCACCTTGTCGTCCGCCACCACCGCGCCCATCGGGAACGAGCGGCGCACGCCCGCCCAGGACTCCTCGTCGTCGAACAGGTCCTGCAGGGTCTTGGCGTCCTCGCTCTCGAGGGCGGCGATCAGCTGCGGCACCTGGCTGGCCTCGGCCACCCGTCCCTGCAGCCGCCGCGCCACCGAGGCCAGTGCCTGCTGGTTGCGCGCCCGCGCCTGGTCGGCGGCCCGCTCCTGCTCGGCCCGCCCCGGGGCGGCCGCCGCCTTGAGGTACAGCCCCACCCCGGCCGAAGCCGAGGCCAGCATCAGCAGCACCGACGCCGCCCGCTTGCGTCCCACGTCACTCATAGGACGGGTACGCCTTTCCCTGCTTGTTGAGGTGCGGGCGCCGCGGCTCGACCTCGGGCGCGAACTTCACCGAGGTGCCGCTGGGGCGGACCTCGACGGTCTGGGTGGCCGCCTTAAGCCCCGGCCCCCAGACCACCAGCTTGCGGCTGCCCACCGGCACGCCGGCGATGGCGAAGGACCCGTCGGGCCGCACCTTGCTGAAATAGGTGTTGGGCACCACCAGCAGGTCGGCCCGCATCTTCGAGTGGATGTTGCAGAAGATCTCGACGTGCCCCGGGCTGACCAGGGAGACCGGCGGCGATGCCTCGCCGCCCTTGACCGTGCCCAGATCGAACACCGTGCCCGGCGTCCGGGAAAAGACGTTGTGAAACACGTTGTCCGCGTTGGGGAAGATGACCCGCGAGCCCACCGTCACCACCGTCACCGGCGGTGTGAACTGCTTGCCCTCCTGGCGGATCTCCACCTGCTTGGCGCGGGTGGGGCCTCGCCCCTCCACGTAGACGTAGGCCTCGCTGGCTCCGGGCGGCAGCTGCACCTTGCCCGAGACCATCGCGGTGGGGGTGGGTGCGCCCGGGGTGGTGCTGCCGGAGCTGACCGTGCCGGCCACCGCCGCCAGGCTGGGGCTGGCGTACGGGTCGGTCTTGCCGGCCGCCTTGTCCAGCAACGCCCCGGTGGGGGCCTGCCCGCCCTGCATGGACCGGATCAGCTGCAGCAACATGTCGTAGCGCTGCTGATCGGCCTGCATCAGCTGCAGGATCAGCTGCTTCTGCTCGCGCACCTCCTTGTCCAGGCGGGCGACCTCGGCCTGCAGCTTGGCGGGATCGGCCGGCGCCCCCTGCGCCCGCGCCGCCGCGGGCGACAGCGCCCCCAGGGCCAGCGCCAGTGGGACTGCGAACTTCCTGTGCCCAGATCTCATGGTTGGTGGCCCCCGCTTGGTCAATAAGAGAGTACGAGGCTGCTGGTGAAAACGTCGTTGGGTATTCCGGGCACGCCGCCGTATTCGCCGTTGCGCAGGTACTCCGCGCGCAGGATGGCCCGGTCGCTCCACACCCAGCGTAGCCCCGCGGTCGCGCGCCACGACTTCGTAACATACGCCCGCTCGTTGCTCAGCCAGACGAAGGCGTTGCGGTATTCCACGCGCGCCAGCGCGCCCAGCGAGGGGCCGAACATGTAGTTTCCCTCCAGGTAGCCGCCGCCGTGCAGGTCCAGGCCGTACACACCGTTGATCTCGTCGCCGGGCGATCCGCCGGTCAGCCACTGTGCCTTGAGGTCCAGGTTGCCCAGGTGGCCGATGAAGTCGGGTCCGAAGAACCACAGCGCCTTCTTGCTGGACAGCGAGCGGTCCTGCGCGCCCCAGCTGCCCGAGACGCCCAGCTCCAGCCAGGCCGGCAGCGGCAGCCGCGCCGACACCCGGCCGCTGAAGGTCTTGCCGGCGTTGGTGTCGGTCTCGTCGTAAAAGTGGAACATCTCCATCGTGTTCGACCCGTTGGTCAGCGCCGCCGCCATCACCACCTGATCGTCGTTGCCGAACTTGCTGCGCACCTTGACCCCCAGGGCGGTGCCGGTGGTGTAGCGGGCCAGCAGCGAGGGGGTGATGCCGAAGCGCTTGTTGGCCTTGCGCTCGCGGTATTCGATGCCGATGACCGAATCGGTCTTGCCGACGAAGATGGAGGTGCGCTGCGAAGCGGTGGGCAGCCACTCGATCTGGGCCAGGTCCAGGTCGAACACGTCGCCCAGGCGGAAGTCGTTGCCGGTGCGGGGCACCAGGTTGAAGCTCACCGTCACCAGGGCGGTGGACCCCAGCGACGAGTGCAGGGCGAAATTCGCCTCGTTGAGGATGAAGCCAGCCGCGCCCTTCGAGTCGACCGAATCGAAGCGATCCACCCCGGCGGCGTCGCCGAGGTCGGCGGGCTCGCCCCGGCCGTTCACCGCCGGGGCCAGGATGTCGCCCACGAACACCCAGCCGAAGCGGCCGGCGTATTGCGGGAACATGGCGTGGCCGAAGTCCTGGGTGTAGCCAGCGCCGTTGCCCTCCGGCACGAAGAAGCCGACGTCGATGTACCCGCCCCAGGTCACGACCGGCGAGTAGCCCAGGACCAGGCTCTCGGTCTGCTTCAGCTGCTGGCGCAGCTGTTCCAGGCTGGCGGTGTCGTCCTCGGGAGCGGGCGCGGGCGGCGGCGGGGGCGGCTCGGGCAGCGACGGCGCGGGCTGGGCCGCGGCCGTGCGGGCCAGCAG
>JBKPRZ010000159.1:0-6291 GCA_046734815.1 Myxococcota bacterium
GCGCATCACAGCTCCACGAACAGCGATACGTCCAGGCCGACGCGCGAGAAGATGCCGCGCTGGTGGCCGAGATCGATGTTGAGCGCGTAGCCGTAATATTTGCCCAGCCACGAGCGGATGCCGGCGCCCAGGTCGAGGTTGAGGCGATCGCGGTGGAAGGTCTCGCTGATGCCGGGGCGGTACAGCGGGCCGTCGCCGAAGGACAGCCGCCCCTCCAGCAGGTACTTGCCATGGCGGCCCCACACGACGCTGGTCGCGCTCTGCGCGTTCAGCCGCGTCGGCATGTCCTGGGCCATGATCGCGCCGGCGGCGAAGCGCTGCTGCAGCGCCAGGCGAGGCTTGATGGTGTAAAAGGCGCTGGCCAGCGCGTAGGCGTGGCGCCGGGTTTCCTGCCAGAACGAGGCGCCCAGCCCGCCCCCCAGCCGCAGCCGGGGCCCGACCGCGAAGCGGGTCTCCCCTTCCAGCCAGGTGATCGGCAGGTAGTCGGCGGAAAATCCAGCCGCGAACGAGCCCAGCGCGTAGAAGTCGTCCTCCAGACGCACCGACATGCTGGCCATCAGCATGTTGCCCTCCTGCTCGCGCAGCTCGTGGTGGAACACCACCGCGCCGTGGACGCCGTCGGCGGGGCGGCCGGCGATGGCCAGCTGGGTGCCGCTCCAGTCGTGAGGGCCGCCGGTGACGAACGAGTAGAAGCCGCGCAGGTACAGCGCCAGCGTGCGCGAATCCTCGGCGGCGGGATCCAGGGTCAGCAACGTGCGCCCGCTGAATGTGGGGCTGGGCCCCTCCACCCGCGACAGGAAGCTGGTGGCGTAGGCCGAGGTGCCGTAGCCGGCGTCGCCGGGATCGGCCTGGTCGATCGGGTCGAGCTGGTCGAGCACGCGCAGGTTGACCTCGTCGGGCAACAGGGCGTTGCGCATCGGGCCCGGCGTCGTGTTGTCGGGGACCAGCGTGACCTCGGCGCCGGTGGGCAGCAGGAACACCGGGGTGGCGGGCGGACCCACGTCGTCGGAGGGCGGCGGATCGAACTCGGGGCGCAGGTCGGGGATGACCGCATCCACCGGCAGGGGCGGCGCCGGCTTCTCGGCGGGCGGCCGCGGCGGGGCGGACCGCGCCGCGGGAGCGGACTTCTGGCCGGACACCGGAGTGCTGACCGGCGGCGCGTTCGGCCCGGCGGGCGGCGATGTTGCTGCGGGCGGCTTCGGCTGGTTCTGTACCGGCTGCTGCTGCTGCTGCTGCGCGGGCGCGGGGGTCGTATCCGCCAGCAGGATTAGACCGAGGAGAACGCGCCCGAGCAGCGCGCTCACGCGTCCACCGCCGACAGGTCGGCCGTGGCCCAGAACCCTGGCATCGGGCACATCTCGGGGCGCACCGGCTTGAGGTTCTTCTTGAACACCCCCCAGTACCAGCCGCCGCTCTTGTCCTGGGTGCGGCGCAGGAACAGCACCGCCTCCTTGGCGGGGACCTTCTTGCCCAGCCACTGACACAGGCTGCGGTACATGCCCGAGGAGGTGACGTCGTAATAGATGTCGCCGCTGTCGAAGGCGTGTTTACCGGTGTTGATGTCGAGGTACGCGGGGACCGCGCCGCCGTCGGCCTGCAGCCAGTCGAAGGTCTTGCGGGCCATGTCCAGCTCGCCCCAGCGGCACAGCCCCAGCGCCGCGCGCAGGATGTTGTCGGAGATGACCTGGCGCCCCTGGTAGGTCACCCACTGGTGGACGGAATATTTCAGTGGTGGGTATTTGGGGTCGTAGTGGTCGTAAAAGGCGCCCTTCGGCGTCTGGCTGAGCTTGTAGAAGCGGAAGGCCTTTTCCGCCTGCCGGCAATACGAACATTCGCTGGTGACCTTGCCCAGCCGATAAAGGGCGCTGATCCACAACATCTCGACGTTGGCGTAGATGGTGTTGGAAAAATCCCCGCGCGCGTTGACGAACCACATGGGGGCGCCGTGGTCCTCTTGCCAGGTCTGGAACTTCATCCCGGCGCACATGATGTTGCACAGCCAGGTGCCGATGCCGACCGCGGCGTTCAGCACCTCGCGCGAACGGGTGCGTTCGTACAGCTGGACGAAGGCGTCCAGGATCACCAGGTTGTCGCCCGAGTAATAACGATCGCCCGCGCGCCAGCTGCCCTTGGGGTCGCGGTCGATGGCGCTGGGGAAGGCGCCGTACGACTTGGCCCAGGTGTCGTGGTGGTAGATCTGCTGCCAGCGCAACAGCGCATCGGCGACCGCGACCGCGTCGGCCACCCGCTTGCGCCCCAGCAGCCAGACGATCGCCTTGCCACACAACATCGGGTAGACCCAGCTGCCGGTGTTCTTGTCGGTGTCGTAGAAGTTGAACACCAGGTTGCGCACCGAACGATCCTGGGCGAATCCCTGCGACAGCATCCAGCGGTGAAACCGGTCGGCCACGCCGACACCGTCGCCGAAGGTGGCCATGGTGAGCGCCGGCCGCACCTTGCCGGGCTCGAGCGACGAGGTGGCAGCCTGCGCCCGTCGGGATCGCGGTAACAACGCAGCGGCGGCCAGTCCCAGCGCCCCCTGCGTGAAGTACCGACGGCCGTGCATGTGTGCGTCTGTGGGGCCTGCGCTCCGGCGCCCCTCCTCTGCCACGGCATCGTCAGTCGGAAAGTGTGTCTTGAGAGGTGAAACGGGTGCGATTCGAGCAATTTCTTCCTTGTGAATGGTAATTGCCAACACACAATAGACACCTCAAAATTAAGACGTGGCTCACAAGGGATCTGCGCGAGAGACGGGTGGAGGCCCGGATTCTGCGAATCGACCCACGCTGCTGGCGGTGGCGGGGACGCGGCCCGAGGTTCTGAAGCTGGCTCCCTTGATCCGGGCGCTGCGGGCCCCCGGCTCCGGGTTCGGGGCGAAGACCTGCTTCTCCGGGCAACACGTGGAGATGCTGGCCAGCGTGCTGGGCGACCTGGATCTGTCGCCCGACGTGGACATGCGCGAGCCCAGCGTCCGCCGCAGCCTCACCGAGAACCTGGCCTGGCTGCTCGAGCGCGTCGACCGGGCGGTGTCGACCCTGCGGCCGTCCGGGGTGCTGGTCCAGGGTGACACCAACACCGCGCTGGCCGGGGCCACGGTGGCCTTCCACCACCAGATCCCCTGCTTCCACGTCGAGGCCGGGCTGCGCACCAGCGACCCCGCCCTACCCTTCCCCGAGGAGATGAACCGCCGCCTGATCGCCCGCATGGCGGCGCTGCACTTTGCTCCCACCAGCAAGGCCCAGGGCAACCTGCTGGCCGAGGGCGTCCCCGCCGACACCATCCACCTGACCGGCAACACCGGCATCGACGCCCTCTGCCTGTACGCGCGTGGCACCACCCCGGCGGCGGCGGAGATCTGGGGGCGCTTCCGGCCGGGCACCCGCCGGCTGCTGGTGACGGTGCACCGGCGCGAGAACGCCGAGCGCGTGGCCGAGGCCACCGGCGCCATCGAGGCGGTGCTCGATCGCTTCGCCGACGTCGAGGTGCTGTGGATCCTGCACCTCAACCGCACGCGCGAGACGGTCTCGGAACGGCTGCGCAACCACCCGCGCGTCCATCTGGTCGAGCCGCAGTCCTACAAGACCTTCGTGCAGCTGATGAAGGGCGCTCACCTCATCCTCAGCGACTCGGGCGGGGTGCAGGAGGAGGCGCCCTTCCTGGGCCGGCCGGTGATCGTGCTGCGCGACGAGACCGAACGCGCCGAGGCGGTGGAGGCGGGCTGCGCCCGGCTGACCGGCTGCCGCCGTCAGGCCATCGAGGACGCCTGCGTGGATCTGTTGACCGACGACGTGGCCTACGCCCGCATGGCCCGGCCCCGCCACCTGTTCGGCGATGGCCACGCCAGCGCCCGCATCGTCGACGCCCTCCGCAAGCACTACGGCGTCGCCGACCGGGCCCTCACACCGCCCCTCGGTTACTTCGAAGGCATCGAGACACACGACTGGTCCACGGCGGCCGCGACCGCCGGGGGCCGAAGAGAGGAGATCGTATGAGTTCCCTGGTGAAGGCATCGCTGGTCCTGTTGCTCTCGGCGGCGGCCGGGGCGGGCTGTGTTCAACCGACCGAGGTCGGTGAGGAGGGGCAAAACGCCAAGGGGGCCGGTTCGGTCCCGGCGGCGAGTTGCAACACCACCTACCGCAACGAGAGCACCAGCACCGCGGCCATGGCCAGCTACGCCTGTGCCCCGGGGCTGTCTTTCACCGGCAAGGAGTGGGTGCGCAGCCTGCAGGTGGCCACCGCCGGCGACGTGGTGGTCAGCACCAACAACGCCAACGCCTATAGCTTCATCGCGGTGTTGCGCGACGACGGCTCGGGCACGGTGGATCCCAACGCCTGTGTGAGCGCCAACTACTACGCTGTGCGCTTCACCGCCGCGGCCAACGAGAAATTCCTGGTGGTGGTCGATTCAGATTCCACCGACATGACCTTCGACGTGCGGGTGGAATGTGGAGCGGCCATCGCGGAGGCCAGCTGCGCCGACGGGTTCGACAACGACGGCGACTTCAAGGTCGACTGCGCGGACAGCGACTGCGCCAGCCAGGCGGCCTGCGCGACCCGCTGCCAGACCACCACCGCCCTGTCCTGCGGCCAGACCCTGGTGCAGGGGAGCACCTCCGGGTTCGGCACCACCGACATGGTGGACAGCTACAGCTGTCCCTCGGACCGGGTGCCCAACAGCCCCGAACACGGCTACACCTTCGTGCCCACCGCCTCCGGACCGGTGGTGTTCACGGCGAGCAACTACGGCCAGTACCCGATGCTGTACGTGATGGAGGACGACGGCACCGGCTGCAACCCCAACCGCTGCGTGGCCTTCAACTACTACTCGGTCAAGTTCAACGCGGTGGCGGGCAAGACCTATTACCTGATGGTCGACGGCCGCGGTGACGTCAGCTACTCGTACATGGCCTCGGTGATCTGCGACGCGCCGACCACCGAGAGCAACTGCTCGGACAACGTGGACGAGGACGGCGATGGTTTCATCGATTGCAAGGATCCGGACTGCGGCAGCAGCGTGGCCTGCACCAGCACCAGTTGCAGCGTGGCCGATAGCATCAGCTGCAGCACGGTGCGCCTGGCCGGCACCACCGCGGACATGCCGCCGGCGGCGACCAACATGTGGAGCTACAGCTGCTCGCCCAACCTGTCGCTGGGCGGCCCCGAACGCGTCTACCGCATCGAACCGGTGACCAAGTCGCAGAAGATGCTGGTGACCCTGTCGAACACCAGCACCTACGGCTGGGTCGGCATCATCGAGGAGCGCAGCAACAGCTGCGGCCCGACCAACTGCATCGCCGGCAACTACTACGGGGCCCTGTTCCAGGCCATGGCCGGCAAGCAATATTACGCGGTGGTGGAGGGCGACTACGCGCCCACCATCAACTACGAGGTGTCGACGGTCTGCGCGCCGCCGGCCAGCGAGAACCTGGCCACCAACGGCTGCACCGACCAGATCGACGACGACGGCGACGCCCTGATCGACTGCGCCGACCCCGACTGCGCCAGCGCCTGCCGGATGGCCAACAGCTGCACCGCCAGCGCGGACATCACCTGCTCGACGAAGCTGCTGGCCGGCAGCACCAGCGGCACCACCAACGGCGTGAGCAGCTACGGCTGCTTCCCGGGGGGCACCCTGCCGGGCAACGACCGCACCTACCGCTTCGTCGCCACCCAGACCGGCTTCGTCAACTTCACCACCAGCGACCGCACGAACTACGCGTCGGTCAGCGTGCTGGAGGATCAGGGCAATGGCTGCGACCCGTCGGCCTGCCGCACCTTCCAGTACTACAGCAACCTGGTGTACGTCACCGCGGGCAAGACCTACTACGTGGTGGTGGACGCGCCCCAGTCGGGCGGCGTCGACTACAAGCTGAGCGTGGTCTGCAACCCGCCCGCCACCGAGACCAACTGCAGCGACAACATCGACGACGACGGCGACTTCCTGGTCGACGCCGCCGACCCCGATTGCAAGTAAACCGCCTGCCCTGGACGAAGAACGACACCATGACCGACGAGACCCCGGCCCCACGTCCCAACGACGCGCCTCCACCCCGGCCCCCGGGGGCGCGGCGCACCTTCACCACGGTCGAGGTGTCGTTCTTCGATACCGGGCAGGCCATCGAGACCGGGCAGATGACGATCCCGGAAACCAGCAACGAGGGCGGGCGGGTCAGGCGGTGGATGCGGCAGTCGCCCGGGTTGGTGGCGGGGTTCGGGTGTGCGGTGCTGGTGGTGGTGGGGTTCTGGATCGGGAGCGGGCGCGGGCGGCCGGAGACGGCGGCGGGGGAGCTG
>JBKPRZ010000160.1:0-4134 GCA_046734815.1 Myxococcota bacterium
TGGGGGCGTCCCTCTTGACCGCGGCGTCCGGGCCTTTGGCGGCGGCGTCCATCTTGACGTTCGAGCCGCCGGAGCCACCGCCGCCCGCGCCACTGCCACCGCCGCTGCCGCCCCCACCGCCGCCTCCGCGTCCACCCGAGCCGGCCACACCCGTGTCCGCATTTCCCTTGTCGACCGCTTCGATGCAACCGAGGAATGCCAGGCAGGTCAGCCCGAGCACGAAAGACCTGAGCGGACTTCGCATCATCTATCTCTCCTTGCGACGATTCTGTTAAGAGCTGGTAAACACTCGACATCCGGGGACCGGGCAGTCACCCGACAGGGCGAACACGTTAGCTGAACCACGTTCAGAAGAAAACCCGTCCCCGAGAAATGGACCCGAGGTCAGGGTTCCGGGATTGCGACCGGGGCCACCCGCGGCCGGATGAGACCGGCTTCCAGCAGCCGGTACAGCATGCGCATGGCGCCCCAGGCGCCCAGGGACGAAGCATCGACGATCTGCCGGACGGTGCGCCGGCCATCGGTGAGGTCAAGGACCACAGTCTCGTCGGTGGTGAGACGTCCTCGCCCCATCTCCGCCACCCGCTCCTCGCTGCGCACGAAGACCCGTTCCAGGTCCCCGATCTCCCGCTGGATGAGGTGCCACTCGTCGACGCGCCGGAAGCCCTCCAGCAACAGGGCCGGGACCGCCAGCGCCAGCGACGCTTCGCGCGCGGGGGCGGGCAGGTCGTCGGTGCGCTCGAAGACGAAACGGCCCTCCTGCCAGCGCAGGCTCTCGAACAGCAGCGCCGCCGTCTGCAGGGCCAGCACCCGGTTCAGGTCCTCGGCCTGGATGAGCCCGCGCTCGACCAGGAAGCGTCCGAACAGCGGCAGCGGCTCGCCCTCGGCCCGCGAGGCCCGCCGCGCGTCCAGTCCCCCCAGCAGCGCGGGAGTGTCCAGCGCCCCGGACCGCACCAGGAAGCGCCCCAGCAGGAACTCCTCGGTCACTCCCTCGGCGGTGGCCAGGTCCAGCCGGCCTTCGCGCAAGCACAGCAGGAGGCGCGTGTCGCCGCTGACCACCGTCAGGTTGCCGCTCTGCCGCTCACGCTCGAGCAGCATCAGGACGTCGGCCAGCGCGATGACCGCCAGGTTGCCCGCCAGCGCCACACCGCCGTTGCCGTCGTCGATCTTCCGGGGCGGCGGCGGCCGGCCCTCGTCGTCCGGGGTGGGGGTCTTGCCCAGCGCCTGCGAGACGACCGACAGCAGGGCGTGCGGTGTGAACGGCTTGGCGATGGTCTGCACCACGTTGCTGCGGGGCCCCCGGCTGGCGGCGTCGGCGCCGGCCGGATCGCCCATCAGCACCACCGGCACGGCGGCGCAGGCCTGGTCGGCGCGGAGAGCCGCACACACCGCTTCGCCCTCCATGTCGGGCAGGAGGGCGTCGACCAGGATGAGCTGCGGTCGCTCGACGCGCGCAGCCTCCAGACCCTCTTCGGCCCGGCCGGCCGTGGCCACCTGGTAGTCGGCCTCGCCCAGCACCAGACGCACCAGCTTCAAGATGGTGGGGCTGTCGTCGATAACGAGAATGCGCTCACGCGACATGTCCTCGCCCTTGCGGAAAGGTAAGGAAAACAGGCAGGGCAGGGTAACACGATCGCGCGCGCGTTGGTCCCGGCAATGTCGCGCGGTGCGAGGACCTAATGCACTCGAAACGGACCAGGTTCCGCCGGTTGCCGCCGATAGACAGTGGGAGGTGACGGACGCGAGCATGTCCCGTGTCGATGTCCTAACGCCGTGTGAAACCGCAGGCCGCGAACGAGGTGCCGGCGGTTGATGGAGAGCTTTCCCCGGCGGTTCGGTCCCTACGTCCTGCTCAAGCCTCTGGCCCGGGGCGGGATGGGTGCGCTCTACCTGGCGCTGCACGGGGAGAAGGGCCTGGAAAAGCTCTGTGTCGTCAAGACCGCGCTCCCGCACCTGGTGGGCAAGGGCTACGGCCAGCGTTTCCGCGACGAGGCGTCCGTGGTGGTGCGGCTGTCGCACGGCAACCTGGCCACCGTGTTCGATGCCGGCCAGGTCTCGGGCGAGATCTTCATCGCCATGGACTTCGTCGACGGCAAGGACCTGCGCGCGGTCTGGAACCGCTGCGCGGCCAAGGGCGTGGCCTTCCCGATCGACATCGCCGTCCACATCGTCAAGGAGATGGCGCGCGGGCTGGCCTACGTGCACGCCTTCAAGGGCCTGCGGCTCGTGCACCGGGACATCTCGCCCCCCAACGTGCTCCTCTCGTACAGCGGTGAGGTGAAGATCACCGACTTCGGTCTGGCCTGGTCCACCCTCAAGCTGGAGAAGACCGCGCCCGGCATCGTCTTCGGCAAGGTCAGCTACATGGCCCCCGAGCAGGCCCGGGGCGAGACCCTGGACGGGCGGGTCGACATCTACGCCGCCGGCATCATCCTGTGGGAGCTGCTCACCGGGCGGCAGCTGTTCCCCGCACCGGCGGGCAGCGGCACCGACGACGAGGTGCTCGAGCAGGTGCGCCACCCGCAGGTGCAACCGCCCTCGCAGCGGGCCTCGCGCGTCCCCAAGGAGCTGGACGCCATCGTGCTCAAGGCGCTGGACCCCGATCCCGGCAAGCGCTTCCCGAGCGGCGAGGAGCTGCGGGCCGCGCTGGCCGCCTTCCAGGCCCGCACCGCCCCGGCCACCGACGGGCACCAGATGGCCCGCTTTCTCAAGGACCTGTTCGGCGACGTGATCGGCAACGAGCGCCACGAACGCGACGATCTGATGCAGCGGGGCGTCTCGCTGCTGTCGATTCCCACCCAGCCCGCCAACCGCGTGGACCTGATGGCGCCGGGCGAGCGGGAAGGGAAGCCGCCGATGAGCGGCGACCCGCTGCCCGAGCCCGGCGCCACCGCCTCGTTGCCCACCGGCGCGACCACCGACGCGCCCTCCCAGCTGGTGGGCACCCTGCTGGCCGGCCGCTACCGGATCAAGAGCCTGTGCGGCGAGGGCGGCATGGGCCGGGTTTACGAGGCCGAGCACGTGGAGATCGGCCGCCGGGTCGCGGTCAAGGTCCTGCACCCGGCCTACAGCCGCACCCCCGAGGTGGTCGAGCGCTTCCGGCGCGAGGCCCGGGCGGCCTCCAAGGCCGGCCACCCCAACATCGTCGACGTCACCGACTCGGGCATGACCAGCGATGGCTCCTTCTTCTTCGTGATGGAGTTCGTCGAGGGGGTCGAGCTGGGGCTGGTCATCTTCAAGGAAGGGCCCCTGCCCGTCGGCCGGGCGTTGCACATCGGCGCGCAGATGTGCGACGCGCTCCAGGCCGCGCACGACGCCGGCATCATCCACCGCGATCTGAAGCCCGAGAATGTCCTGCTGATCACCAGGGAGGGGCAGGGCGACTTCGTCAAGGTGCTGGACTTCGGCATCGCCAAGAGCGCCGAGGTGGAGGAGACGGCCAAGAGCGGCCGCCGCCTGACCCGACCCGGGGTGGCGATGGGGACGCCCGAATACATGGCGCCCGAGCAGGCGGCGGGCAAGCCGGCCGATCCCCGCTCGGACATCTACGCTGTCGGCTCGATTGTCTACGAGATGTTGACCGGCAAGCCGCCCTACGACGGCGACAACGTGATGGAGGTGCTGCACAAGAAGGCGAACGAATCGCCGCCTCCGCTGCGCAGTCTGCGCCCCGACATCTCGGAGCCGGTGGAGGAGCTGGTGGAGCGGGCCATGGCCCGGTCGCCGGCAGCTCGGCCCCAGAGCATGGCCGAGATGGCCAGCCAGATGCGGGCGCTGCGCGACAGCCTCTCTGCCGATCTGCCGGCGCCGGTCTCGCGCCCGTCGGCCGGCCGCCGGGACCGGGACAGCCCCATCCTCACCGGCTCGGTGGCGGTGGGACCGGCGGTGTCGATGCTGGGACTCTCGCGCCGGGCCATCGCGGTGTCGGCCGGGTCGCTGCTGCTGCTGACCGGCCTGGTGGTGGTGCGCGCCACCGTGCGCGGGCGTTCCGTGCGGGTGCCCAGCACGTCGATGAACACCGCCCAGGCCGCCACCCGACCGGCGCCGCCGCCCCGCAAGCCGCCCGCCCCGCCGCCGGCGCCTGTGGTCGCCCCGCCGCCGGTGGTCGCGGTCGCCTACGGCCCGGTCGAGCCG
>JBKPRZ010000161.1:0-13845 GCA_046734815.1 Myxococcota bacterium
CAGAAAACCTGACCTCGATCGACTAGCCGGGCTCGCGGTGTGAGACGGGGTTTCGTCCGGTGCATGCGAGCGAGGACGTCAGCCCGGTCCTGCACCCCACCTTCCCCGGTTTGGCCGCCGCAACCAGCTTCAACGTCACGATCCACACGCCTACGAATCTTATCGAGACGCTGACAGCGGCGGAGGTGGCCGAGGCTCTCGCGTCCGACGGTCGAGACCTGCGCGTGGAAAAGCTGAGCGGCCGGATTCGTGAGCGGCTAATCCCCCTTTCTGGCACCGGTCGTTCATGGCGGACCGACCAGTCTCAGCAAGCGTGAGGCGCGAGCGGTCGTAGCGGTCTCCCGGATCAGACCGAGCGGCTTCCAGCGATTCTGGGTGCGGCCAGGATGCAGCCTCGGCCTCGTCAAGTGGGCGGGCGAACGTTCGCGAGTGGTCGATGCTGCACCAGCAGGTCCATGACGTCGATCCGCGATGAGATCGGACGGGTCAACCATCAGCCGGCTCGCGGCGAGACTGTCTTCGTGACGGTCGTGGTGTTCGAGTGGAAGGCCGAGGCAAGGTGTCGGCCGCGGGAGGGCGGACGCGCTTCAGTCGTTCACGCGCGGGTATCGTTTGAACGCGCGCGGGACGCAGAACCCGATCTCCTGGGCGATCCACTCTGGCTCGCCACTGCCCTGGCAGCTGCCCCACACGCAGCGCGCTTCGTCGCCATACCGAAGCATGCCGCTGTGGCGGGCCTTGTCCCGGTCGACCCGCGGATTGGGATCGGCAAAGCCGAGCTTGTGCCGAAGCAGGTCCACCTCGTCGGGCTTGCCGGTCAGGAACAACCAGTGCGGGTCCTTCACCCCGTGCATGCGGGCGTATTCCGCCAGCGCCGCGGGCGTGTCCTCCTCGGGTTTGAGGCTGAGCGAATAGAAGTGGACGTCGTGGTGGATCTCCGAGCGGAGGATCTTACGGACCCGTTTCAGGTTCGAGGTGGTGACGGGGCAGATCCCGTCGCAGCTCGCGTACATCAGGTTCAGTACGACGATCTTGTCCTTCAGCAGGTCGTCGTAGAACCGGACCTTCTTGCCCGCGCTGGTGGTGAGCTCGATGTTCGGGAAATAGCGCCGCCGCATGATCTCGCGGCCCGAGCGCGGGGGCGCGAACCGGCTGGCCGGAGGCGGAGATGACGACCGGGCAGCGGTGAGCAGAGTTCTCCTGTTCATGGTGCTGGCTTCCTTTGTTCGGGGGCCCTGGCTCATGGACTGGTCTTGCTGTCGCCGGTGGGGGCGACGTCGAAGCGCACCATCATGGAGTGGTCTTCGTGGATGACGTTGTGGCAGTGGATGGCGTAGCGGCCCAGCCAGTCGCGGAAGCGCATCTTGATGGTGGCGCTGCTTCTGGGCACCAGGCGCACGGTGTCCTTGCGGGCGAGGTTCACGCCGCTGGGGGTGTTGCTGTCGCACCCGGACCAGCAATATTGGTCGCGCCAGTGGCTGTAGTTGCCGCCGTCGTCCGAGCTGCTGCCGTACAGCCCCGGTGCCCCCTTGGTGACCTGGTGTTCCTCCATGTGCACGTGGATGGGGTGCGACCAGTTCCAGCCGTTCTTGAAGTTCCATTGCTCCATCGAGTTGAGCTGGACCAGGAAACGGGCGGTGCTGCAGGAGAACAGCTTGCTGTTGACGTACCACTCGCCGTTGCGGCCCTGGTCGAAGTTGAACGACCGGGTGATGCGTGGGGAGGCATTGATGGTGGGCAGGGTGTAGTAGCTCGTGCTGGCGGTGGGGGCGAGGCTGCTGTCCGCCACCACCGGCAGGTCGACCACAATCTTCAGCATGAGGAAGCCCTGGCCGCCGCCGACCACGCTGCCGGTGGGGCCTCCCTGGCCGTTGGGCTGGTTGAGGCGGTTTTCCAGGTACAGGGTCTTTCCCGCGTATTGGGCGAAGTCGATGATGACGTCGGACCGCTCGGCCACGCCCAGCGCGACCGCCGGCACCTGCACCGGGTGGGGCAGCAGGTTCCCGTCGTTGGAGATCTGCCAGAAGGGCTGGGAGGCGCCCGGGTTCGTGAGATCGGTGAGGTAGACTTGCAAGAACCGCGAGGGGCCGGAGTTGGTCCAGCGGAAGCGATACCGCCGCGGATGCACATGCAACACCGGCTGGATCACCCCGTTGACCATGAACTTGTCTCCCAGGATGCCGTCGATGTTGAAAGTGTCGAAGACCATCGCGCCGGTGTCCGCGTCGAAGCAACGGTCCGCGAACATCATGGGGATGTCGTAATCGGGGAACGAGGGCAGCCGGTAGCCGGTGGTCTCGTTGCCGGTGTCGAAGCTGTTGAACAGGATATAGTGGCCCAGCAGGCCCTTGTAGACGTTCTGGGCGGTGAATCCCTCGCGGTGGTCGTGGTACCACAGCGAGCTCAGCGCTTCGTTGATGTCGCCGTTGGTGCCCTGATGGGTGGACAGGAAGCCGGCCAGCTGGTTGGGGTAATACTGGTCGTAATATTGGCCCGCGGCGAAATAGTCGCAGGGGAAGCCGTCGCTCTCGGAGGGCGTGTGTCCGTTGTGCAGATGCGTGCTGACCGAGTTGAGGCCGAATCCCCCATTGTCCGTGGGGAGGCTGTTGTAGTTGCGGATCAAGATTGGCTCGCCGTAATTGGCCACGTAGGTGGGACCGGGCGAGCTGCCGTCGAAGGTCCACAACGTCTGCAGCGGCAGACCGCCGGAGACGTCCACCTGCGCCGATTGCTGCGTCACCTGGTAGACCTTGGTGGCCGGAAAGGGCAGCGCGGAGTGACTGCCGATTGGCGACTGGTGGGCCCGGGTCCGCCCCTCGTAAGGCAGCCCGGTCGAGGGATTGACGGCGTTGTTCGGCGCGATGGTCGGCGGCGGACCGGTCAGCGCCGACAGCGGAATGGGTTGCTTGACCGGTGGAATCGGCATGTTCGCCGTCCAGGGGGTAGTCACCGGGCTGGCGCAGTTGCCACAGCCGGAGTTGCCGTAACGACAGTCCCCGTCGCCCCATGACGCGTAGGCGCGCGAGCTCAAGCCGTTCTTCGTCACCAGCAATCCACCGCCGGTCAGCAGCCCCATCTTCATCAGGTCACGCCGATCGAAGCCGGCCTTGATCAGCTCCTGCCGATTCTTGAAGGCGCGGTACAGCTCCTTCCACCGGGAGCGCGAGATTCGCTGGCCATTGGCATTCAAATACATGTGACCTCCTCGGCTAGGCGAGCGGCCGGTCGCGCAAGGGTCTGCGTCGATCGGCTCGATGTGCCCGCACAAGTCTTCCTGTACCCGGATGGCCACGGAACCAGACACGTTCGCAAACTTTCCGTGAGCGCCCTGTGCGGACTGCATCATTCAGAACGCAAACCGACGCCAATCTCCGACGGAGAGCTCGAGGCGCACGCTCCGAGCGGCCCGCTCGACGCCCAGCCGATCCGCTCCGGGGTTCAGGGCCTCGCTCAGCAGCTTGCGCATGGCGAAGCAGGCAAGCGACGCCGCAAGGCGATCTCTTTGGACCAGGTCAGCGACCGCGCGATCAACGAGACCTCGCAGGTCAGCTGCGGGTGGCCCCTTGCGCTGGCCGCGCGCGGAGCCGATGAGTAGATGATCCTGAGTCCGATGAGGTCGGCGTAGGACCTGGTCGGGCGCGCCTTTCCGCCGGCAGCTTCTGCGGGCCCTCGCCCGATGAGCGCTTCCCTGACGCGCGCCGGGCCTGAGCTGTCCCGGGATCCGCGCTGGCTTTTCGCGGGAGAAGGCCGCCGCGCCGAAGTTGCGCGGAAACGTCCGGCCGTCACATCGCCATCGGGCCGGGCAGCACGCAAAATCTGGAATGAGTGTTGCTGCTCCATACGTTAGCCCGTGTGAACGGCGAGGATGGGATGGAAACAGTCAGCGAGCGCGCTCTGGCGGCGATCTGCGGGGCCAGCACGGCGATCCTGGTCGGGGTGGCGATCTGGGCGCGACGGCGGCGCGGGCGCGTGCCCGGCGCGCGGGCGTTTGCCCTACTGTCGGCGGCGCAGGCGTCGTGGACGATCGGTCACCTGTTCGAGGTCCTCTCGCACACGTTTCCCGGCAAGCTGCTCTGGGACTCCCTTCAGAACGTCCCCTACGGAGCGCTGGCCCCGGCGGCTCTGTTGACCGCCGCCCAGTATGGCCGCTTCCGGATCCGCCGGGGGTGGATCGCCGTCGTTGCGGTGGTCACCATGCTGCTGGCCAGCGCCATCGTGTATCTGCGGCTGGTGGGAGCGGACGGATACACCGCGCAGCTGGCCGGCCACCCGCCGGCGCTGACCTACCCGTTCACCGCGCTCGATAACCTTCTCGGTCTGGTGACCTTCGCCAGCTTCGTGCTGGCTGCGGCCCTGCTGATGGTCGACAGCGGCGGCGGCTCCCGCCACTCGGGCGCCACTCACGCGCTGGCATTGTCACTGGCAATTCCACCGCTGTCCACCGCGGTGGCAATGGCCCTGGGCTTGCGCCTGCTGGGCGATCGGGATGTCTCGCCGGCCACCTTCGCGCTGGGGGCGCTGGTCGCGGCCTGGGGCCTCGGTCGGTACCAGCTGTTCGAGATCACCCCGGTCGCCCGCGGGCGCATCCTGGAGCGGCTCCCGGTCGGCGTGCTGGTGCTCGATCGCGCCCTCCACGTGGTGGACATCAACCGCGAAGGCGCCGCCTTGCTGGGCGCACCCGTTGTCTCGATCGCCGGACGGCCGCTGCGCGAGGCCCTCGCCGTCTGGCCGGCGCTGGCCGAGCTGGCCGGCGTTGACGAGGAGATCACCCGTGATCTGCCCGGGCCCGGTCCGGCCGCCGATGGTCGCTGGTTCGCGGTCACCTGGACGCCGCTGCGGGATCCAGAGGGGATGCCGGCGGGTGGGTCGCTCCTCATCCGGGACGTCAGCGACAGCCATCGGGCCACCCAGGACGCCGAGAACCGTCTGGCCCTCAGCGAGGAGCGATTCCGCACGCTGTTCGATCAGACGTTCCAGCTCATCTGCGTCCTCGACCGGAACGGCGGCCTGCTGACCGCCAATCGCGCCGCGCGGGCCTGCCTGGGACCCGCCGCAAGCGAGGTCGCGGGCCGGCCCCTGGTACAAACCCCCTGGGGAGCGGCGTTGCGGCGGTCCGGTGTACCTCTGGCCGACGGCATCGCCCGGGCCGGCGGCGGTGAGTTCGTCCGCTTCGAATCGGATTGCATTCTGGATGGCGAGGCGCGGTCGTTCGACGTCTCGTTGACCCGCGCCCGGGACCCCGCCGCGGGCACCATCCAGGTGTTGATGGAGGCGCGGGACATCACCGCTCTCCGCGAGGAGCAGCGACGGTCGGAGCGGCTGGCCCTGCAACTGCAATCGGCGCAGCGGCTGGAAGCGCTGGGCCGGCTGGCCAGCGGGGTGGCCCACGATTTCAACAACATTCTGACGGTCGTGAACGGAAATCTGAACCTGCTGAAGGAGGAGGTCGGCAACGGTCAGCCGCAACGGGACCTGGTGGATGAGGTGCTGACCGCCACCCGCGCCGGCAGCGACATCACCCGCCAGCTCCTGGTGTTCAGCAAGCAACAGCCGTTCACCCCCCGCGTGCTCGGCGTGGCCGAGGCGCTGGGTCCCGCCCGTGCCCTGCTGCGGCGCCTGCTGGGAGAAGACATCAGCATCGAGGAGCAGTGGCCGGCGGACCTGTGGTCCGTGAAGGCCGACCCCAGTCAGCTGCACCAGGTCCTGCTCAACCTGGCGATCAACGCCCGCGACGCCATGCCCGACGGGGGCCGCCTTTCGATTCGCGCCTCGAATGTCGAGCTGGACGCGCCGGCCGCCGCCTGCATCCCGCACGGCCGGCCGGGCCGGTTCGTCTGCGTGGAGGTCGCCGACACCGGCTCGGGGATGTCTGACGAAGTGATGGCCCGGATATTCGAGCCGTTCTTCACCACCAAGGGGGACGCCAGGGGCACCGGGCTGGGGCTGGCCATCGTCCAGTCCGCGCTGGAGCAGAACCAGGGCTTCATCCAGGTCCGCTCGGACCAGGGACGCGGCGCCCGCTTCACCTTCTACCTGCCCCGCGACCCGGGCCTGCCGACGGCGCAGACCGCGCCGGAGGTCCGGTTGCCACGCGCGTCCGTCGGGCCCATCGCAGTGGTGGTGGTCGAGGATCAGCCGGCCGTCCGCCGGGTGATCGAAAGGGCGCTGCGCCACGAGGGCTACATCGCTCACGCCTTCGCCGGCGCGCAGGACCTGCTCGAGGCCGCCGCCTCCTTCCGCCCGGCGCCGGATCTCCTGTTGACCGATGTTGTCCTGCCGGGGATGAGTGGCCCCTCGCTGGCCGATGCCGTCGCCCGTGCCTGGCCGGATATCAAGGTGCTCTTCGTCTCCGGTCACGTCGCCGGCCGGCCGGCCGAGCTCCCGGGGATCACCGCGGACAGCTTCCTGCCCAAGCCGTTTTCGCCCGGGGAGCTCGCCCAGCAGGTCGAGCGGATCGTCCGCAGCGGGTCGCCCTGGAGAAGACGGCGATGACCGCGCCACTGCCACCTGGACGTGTTCTCCCGGAACGGAGAGCTGGGTGCCTGCCCCGGAGCGCGCTCCCAGGAGCCGGCATCTTCCTTCGCTGCTGCTCAGAACATGCCCGGCGGCCGCGCATTCCGGTAGCGGTTGGATCCGCCAGACGTCACCGTCCGCTGCGCGCCGGACTGGGGCTGGACTCCTGAAAGTAGTGACGAAGATGAGCGACGAGCTGCGGGTCGGTGGGATGGTCGACCGTCTCGATGCCCACGATCCTGGCCTCGAGAGCGGGATCGCGCTGCTGCACGTACCGGAAGAAGTGCAGTTTTGTCTTCGATGGGCCCACGATGAGGATGTCGGCTTTCCCCTCCAGACTACGCGCGACCTCATCGAAGAACCGGTGCTGGTCGTCGGGATGATTCCGGACTCGCACTTCCTGTTCCTTGGCATGGCGATGAATGTGCGGGCCTGGAGCGGTGACTATCGACTGGTCTATCGAGTCGCCATCGACTTCGAAGACACGTGCTTCCTTGGCATCAATCCAAACTATCGCGTGCTTCACGAGGGTCCTCCTTTCGGGAGCGTCCGCTTACCCTCCGTCTTCAAACGCAAGAGCCGGGCCAACCCGGGAGACGCGAGATGAGAACGAACCAGGCTCGAGCCGCCCTTTCGCTGACGGTTAGTCGAGCAATCAGGCACGGTTAGCCTCCCTGCTTGTGGCTCCACAGAAGCCCGGAAACCCGCCTGGTGGCACGACGGCAAAGGCGCTAACGTTGGCGCAAGTTCTTCGTGCGGACGATTCGAACGATGGGATCCAATGACGAGCAGGCCGAACGCGACGCAGATGGAGGTGGCCAGGCGCCTCCTCGCGCACGAGGGCCTCTCCGACGACGGCGCGGCCGAGGAGGCGACGGCGGCCGAACGGGTCTACGACAAGCTCAGCGGTCGACTGGCCGTCTTGCTGGGTCCCCTGGGCGTTCAGGCTCTCTTCGCGCGCAGTGCCAGACTGGTCCAACCTGAGTACCCGCGCCTCGCCGAGCTCGCCACCATCGAAGGCGTGACGAACCTGCGCGGGTGTTTGCGGACACTCGATCCGGCCGTCGCCACCGAGACGGCGGTCGCCTTGTTCGGGACCTTCCTCGCGCTCATCACGACCTTCGTCGGAGATCGATTGACGACCGAGTTACTGCGTGGCGCGTGGCCCATGATCGAAGAACCGCCTCCCGCGGAGGAGAAGAAATGATCGACCGCGTTCGCATTCGCAAATTGCCCTCCGGAGTGCGGGGCTTCGACGACGTGCTGGGCGGCGGGATCCCGGAGTTCTCCTTCAATCTCATCGCCGGCGGCCCCGGGTCCGGGAAAACGACCCTGGGGCATCAGATCATGTTCGCGAACGCGACACCGGAACGGAAGGCCCTGTACTTCAGCATCATCGGCGAGCCCCCGATCAAGATGCTCCGCTACCAGCAACAGTACGATTTCTTCGACGCCGCCAAGGTCGGCGACGGTTCGGTGCGTTTCATCCACCTCGGCCAGCAAGCTCTCGACGGTGGGCTGGGGAAGGTCCTGGAAGCCATCGTCGGAGAGCTCGAGAAATCGAGCCCGGCGGTCGTCGTGGTGGACTCGTTCCGGGCGGTGGCACGAAGCACGCTCGCGGCGGGTGCGGCCGGCGAGTCGGAGTTGACCGAGTTCATGCAGCGCCTCGCCCTGACGCTCACGAGCTACCAGGCGACCACCTTTCTGGTCGGGGAGTACGGCGAAGGCGAACACGACAGCGCGGTGTTCACCGTGGCGGACGGCCTGTTCTGGCTGTACCAGGCGGTGGAACGAAATTCCGTCGTGCGGAAGCTGCAAGTGATGAAGATCCGCGGCCAGGAGCAGATCCCCGGGCTACACACCGCCCGCATCACCGGCGCGGGCCTCAGTGTCTATCCGCGGCTGCTGACACCGCCCGAGCCCATCGCCGAACATCCCCTCGAACATCGTCTCAAGACCGGAGTGCCGGGCCTCGACGAGCTGATGGACGGCGGAATCCCGGCGGGGTACTCGGTGCTGGTGGCCGGTCCTTCCGGCTCGGGTAAGACGGTGCTCTGCAATCAGTTCATCGTCGAGGGCGCCAGTCGGGGCGAAAGCGGGATCGTGGCGGTCTTCGAGCAGCGGCCCAACGATTACCTCCGGACAACGCCGCACGGCGGGGAGTTCGAGCGGCTGGTTGGGCAGAAGAAGCTCGAAGTGCTCTACCTGCGCCCGCTCGATCTCTCGATCGACGAGACTCTGATGGAGCTTCAGAATGCCGTGAAGCGCCTGGGGGCGAAACGGGCGGTGATCGATTCGCTGTCGGGGCTGGAGCTGGCCCTCGCGCCGACGTTTCGGGAGGACTTCCGCGAATCGCTCTACCGGATGCTGGGAGCATTGACCGGGCTCGGCGTCACCGTGATGGCGGCGGTCGAGCTGGCCGACTCGTTCATGGGCCTCCGCTTCAGCCCCCAGGACGTCGCCTTTCTGACCGACGCCATCATCATCCAGCGCTACATCGAGATCGACGGTCAGCTCCGGCGTGCGCTGGCGGTCGCCAAGGTACGCGCCAGCCAGCACAGCAAAGACCTGCGAGAGTACCAGATCAATTCCGACGGCGAGATCGTCGTCGGCAAGGCGCTCAAGGGGTACGAGGGTCTTCTGGCGGGGACTCCGACGCTGGGCGTGGAGACGAAGAGATGACCGAGGCGGATTTCAAGACACTCGAGGCCGTCGGGGCCCTGGTTGTCGTCCTCGACCTCGACGGGCGGGTCGTTTACTGGAACGGACCGTGTTCCGAATTGACTGGCTACTCCCTCGAGGAGGTTCGTGGCCGCCCGTTCTGGGATTTCCTCCTGATTCCCGAGGAGGTCGAGGCGGTCAAAGCGGCCCTGGCGAAGCTGCCCTCAGCGAAACATCCCACTCGCTTCGCGAACTACTGGGTCACCAAGGCCGGCGAGCGACGGTGGGTCGCCTGGTCGAACGCCGTCACCCGGGGCCCCGACGGACGGGTGCAGCACCTCATCAAGACCGGAATCGACCGAACCGAGCGCAAGCAGGCCGAGGACGGGCTCGCCGGAGTCATGGACATCGTCGACGACGCCATCATCTCCTTCGACCACGAGCAGCGAATTGTCCTTTACAACCGGGGAGCCGAGGCGATTTTTGGCTGGACTGCCGCCGAGGTCCTGGGCAAGCCGGTCGCCGCCCTCCTCCCGGCGGCCCGGCGCGATCGCCGGGGCGGCGAGGCGATCGGCCTCGGCGGCGAGCTGGTGGCGCAGCAGATGGGTAATCAAAGGATCGGGATGTCGGGCCTGCGCAAGAACGGAGAAGAGTTCCCCGCCCAGGCAGCCATCTCCAGACTTGCTCTCGGCGGCAGCAGCCTGTATTCGGTTTTCCTCCGGGACGTCACCGAGCAAAGGAAGCGAGAGAAGAGTCGCGAGTTGCTGGCAGAGATGGGTATGGGGGCAGCTCTCGCGGCCAGGCTGGACTACGACGAGACGCTGACCAGCATTGCGCGCTTGGTGGTGGCCGAGCAGCTGGCAGACTGCTGTATCGTGGAGGTCGTCGAGAAGCACGAGAACCGCCGGACAATCGAAGTGGCCCATCGAGATCCGGCCAGGATGCAGCTCTGCCAGGACCTTCGCCGGATGCTCCTCGCCCGAGAACCTAGCTATCTGGCTCCATCGGTACCCGCGTCGATGCCACCCTACCTGGTGCCGGAGGTGTCTGCGCAGTACCTCGAGTCCCTCGCTCGAAGCGATGAAGATCTCCGGGCGCTCCGCGAGCTAGCTCCTCGATCGCTCATCGCCGTGCCCCTGCTGGCCGGTGGGGAGACTCTCGGCGTTCTCACGCTGGTCTGCTCGCATCCGTCGCGTCGTTATGGCCCGGAGGATCTCTGTCTGGGGGAGGAGCTCGGCTACCGCGCCGCGCTCGCTCTCGAAAACGCCGCGCTCTACGCCAATGTTCGGCGAGCCAACCGCGACCTGCGCGAGGCAAACCAGCAGATGGTGAGCGCAACCATCGGGGCACAAGAGTCGACGGAGAAGGCGGAGGCGGCGAGAACGCGGGCCGAGAAGAGTGAGATCGAGCTGCGCGAGGTGGGTGAGTTCCGGGAGATGTTCATCGGCATTCTCGGGCATGACCTGCGCAACCCGCTCGGGTCAATCAGTATGTCTGCCGTCACCATGCAGCAGCGGGGGCACCTGGACGAACGAGATGGCAAGACCCTCGGGCGCATCGTCAGCAGCGCCCAGCGCATGAGCCGGATGATCTCTCAATTGCTCGATCTCACGCGGGCTCGTCTGGGGGGCGGGTTTCCTCTGGAGCGCGAGATGGTTGACCTGGGTGAGGTCTGCCGGAGTGTCATCGGGGAATTCGGGGCATCGATCCAGCTGGAGGTTGGAGCCGACGTGACGGGCAACTGGGACGCCGACCGTTTGGCGGAAGCTGTCTCCAACATCACCGGGAACGCCGTGGAGCACGCCGCGGCCGGATCGACCGTGGTGGTCAAGGCATACGCCGACGGAGCGGAAGTGGTCGTCGAGATCAGGAATCACGGCGACGCAATTCCGCCGGACGTTTTGCCCTTCATCTTCGAGCCCTTCCGTCGAGCGAAGCAGCTCCAGAAGTCGGCAAACGGAAATCTCGGACTGGGCCTGTACATAGCAAAGCAGATCGTGTTCTCGCACGGTGGCACCCTCGACGCCCACTCCGCCCATGGCACGACCACGTTCGAGATTCGTCTGCCGCGTGTCTACGTGGCGGACCGGCCGGGAGAGGCAACGGCTCCTCGAATTCACCACTGATCCGGGCGGACCGTGTTTGGTGGGGGCACTTCGACGGCCAAGTAGGGCGCTGATGGCGGGTCGTTCGGCGCAATCCCTGGCGGTCGGAATGCGCGACGGCGCAGGAGTTGCGCGTTTCCGCTGGCCAGAATCCTTCTTCTGGGCTCAGATTTGCTTCACTGCCCCGACCAGGTCCCGATGAAAAGCGATGCTGGAGCCAGCCTGGAGCCGCGTGCGCGTGTCCGGTCCGGGGCTGTACCGGCCAGGTTGCCCAGCGCCGGAGGGACGTCGGCGATGCAGGACCCTTTGGCGCCGGCGCCTGCGAAGCTGGGAGCCTCCTGGCTGCGGTGGCTGCTCGGGGCCGCGCTGGTCGGCGGGGTCGTGGCGGCCGGCCTTCATTTCAGCGAGAACGGGGAGATCGTCCAGCTGGCCCGGCGTGCGCAGCCGGGATGGATCGTTGTGGCCGTGCTGCTTCAGGCCGGAACCTATTTCACCCAGGCACAGGTCTGGCGGATGGTGGGACGGGCGGCAGGATTTCCAATGGGCCTGCCGGCGGCTTACCGGCTGAGCCTGAGCAAGCGGTTCGCGGATCAGGCGTTGCCTTCGGATGGAATCAGCGGAACGGCCGTTGTCGCCCGGACGCTCGAGGAGCGTGGCATGCCGCGCCCGGCGGTCATGGCGGGGGTGGTCGTGGACACGGCGGCGTATTACGCAGCTCATGTCGTGTGTCTGGGGGTCGCGCTCGCCATCACGCTCGTGCACGGACAGGCCAGCGCGCTGCTCGAAGTCGCCGCGGTGGCCTTCGGCGTCTTTGCCGTGGCGCTGACCCTGGCGGTGCGGGTGCTTGCTGGACGCGGGACTGGCGAGGCTCACCCGCGGCTGGCAGCCCTGCGGCCCCTGCGCCGGGCCGTGAGGTTCCTGGCGGACGCTGACCCGAAGCTCGCGCGCAGACCCGGTCTCCTGGGTGGGAGCGGCGCGTGCCACCTGATCATCTTCCTGCTCGACGCCGGCACGGTTTGGGTCCTCATCCGGGCGGTGGGGACCACCGTGTCCGGCAGCGGCGTGTTCGCGAGCTTCATGGTCTCCACCCTGTTCCGCACGGTGGGAATCGTGCCGGGCGGCCTCGGTACGTTCGAGGCCGCCTCGGTCTTGACCTTGAAGACGGTGGGGGTGCCGCTGCCGGTGGCGCTTTCGGCGACCCTGCTTTTTCGGGGCCTCAGCTTCTGGCTGCCGATGCTGCCGGGATTCTGGCTCTCCCGGCGCCTGCTGGCGCATGGTCGGGCCGGCGCTGCGGGTCCCGACCTCGAGGCGTACTGGGCGCTCGAGCCGGCCGAGCTCTTCAGGCGGCTGCGCTCGGGACCCGAAGGTCTATCGTCGGTCGAGGCTCTGGATCGGCTGCAACGCTACGGGCCCAACGAGCTGAGGCAACAGCGGCCGCTGTCGCGACTGCGGGTGCTGGGCAACCAGGTGCGCAGCCCGCTGCTCCTGCTGCTGCTGTTCGCCGCGGCGGTATCGGCGTTCACGGGGCAGTGGACCGAGGCCACCATCGTGCTGGTGATCGTGCTGGCCAGCGTGGCGGTGGGGTACCGACGCGAATACAGCGCGCAGGCGACGGCGGCGGCGCTACAGGGGCGGGTGAAGACCCGGGCCACCGTGCTGCGCGACGGTCAGCCCCGACAGATCCCGGTGGCGCAGGTGGTGCCGGGAGACGTGGCGCTGCTGTCGGCGGGCAGCCTGATCCCCGGCGATGCCGTGCTCCTGGAGGCCTCCGACTGCTACGTGAGCGAAGCGGTGCTGACCGGCGAGAGCTTTCCGACCGAGAAGCGGCCGGGCGTGGTGCCGGCCGCGACGCCCATGGGCCAGCGGGCCGGATGCGGTTTCCTGGGAACCAACGTCCGCAGCGGGACGGCCCGTTGCCTGGTGATCCGCACCGGCACCAGCACCGAGTTCGGCGCCATCGCTCACCGCCTGTCCTTGCGGCCACCCGAGACGGAGTTCGACCGCGGAATCCGACGTTTCGGTTACCTGCTCACCAGCGCGATGCTGGTGATGGTGCTGGTGGTGTTCGCCGCCCACATGTTGCAGGGACGCCCGGTGGTCGAGACCTTGCTGTTCTCGATAGCGCTGGCGGTGGGCCTGAGCCCGGAGCTGTTGCCAGCCATCCTGAGCGTGAACCTGGCCCGCGGTGCCGAGATGATGGCGCGAGCGGGTGTGCTGGTGCGGCACCTGAACGCCATCGAGAACCTCGGCAGCATGGACATCCTGTGCACCGACAAGACCGGGACCTTGACCGAGGGGGTGGTGAATGTCGACGGCGCCTATGATCCGGGGGGCGAGACGTCGACCGAGGTGCTCGAGCTGGCGGCGCTGAACGCGTCGCTGGAGACCGGGCTGTCCAATCCGCTCGACGAGGCGATCCTGCAGGCCCGCACGCCCACGCTGACCGGCCTGAAGAAGCTGGCCGAGATCCCCTTCGATTTCGTGCGCAAGCGGATCAGCGTGGTGGTCGAGGACGCGGCGGGGATCCGGCTGGTCACCAAGGGAGCCTTCCACCAGGTTTTGGAGG
>JBKPRZ010000162.1:0-4709 GCA_046734815.1 Myxococcota bacterium
CGCTCGGGCGGCCCCGGCGGCGGTCCCGGTCCCCGTCCGGGCGGCGGCGCGTTCCCGCCGCCGCCTCCGTCGGCCGACGGCGGCGCCCGCGTGGGGCAGGGGGGCTTTGGCAGCCCGGAGAACTGGATGTCGGCGCTGGACGAGGCGGGCTGCGCCCCGGGCATCAACCTCATCGAGACTGGACCGCCGGACCCGCGCAACCCCACGGTGGGCTCGGGCGGCGGCTACGGCGGCATCTATTGCCTGGCGCTGACGCCATGAGGAGCGCAGCCTGGCTGACCCTGGCGCTGGCGGCCTGTTCGGGCTCCTCCGGCGAACTGGTCGGCGAAGCGACCTGTCTGATCCCCGAGTCCGCCCCCGCGCCGGACTCGCTGCCGCGCATCGCCTGCCGCCGCGACTTCGAGACCCTGGCGTCCACGCCGCTCGACACCAGCATCCCGGGCGCGCGTTCGGTGAAGGTGGTCCTGGACCAGCAGGACGGCGACACCCTCTATTTCCAGAACAGCAGCAGATACGCCATCCACTACCAGTTCGCCGCCGCCCACCTGTCGGGCGGCGGCCGGCCGGTGGTGACCTCCCTGTCCGATTTCAACAGCACCGAATATTTCAGCCCCGACCGTCGGTTCGTGCTCGGCGAGGTCACCTACTACGAGCAGCCAGCCGTCTGGGCGCTGGAGATCGCCCCCTACGACACCGCCACCCCCGCGATGATCACCGCCCTCTACCGCAAGGTGGCCGCCGCCGGCTATTTCGGTCCGTCGCTCTTCTTTCATCCCACCTCGCAGGCGGTGCAGGCGCAGGCCGACAGTCTGCCGGCCGGCGTCCGGGTCGAGACCAGCGATCAGCTGTTCGCGGCCATCGACTACCAGCCGCTGAACCTGGCCACCGCGGTGGGCCGGCTGCGGTTCCTCACCGCCAGCGCGCTGGCCGACACCTACGTCTCGTACCGGGACATCCTGGTGCTCGACACCGTGCCGAACGACATCTCGGTGGTCATGGGCATCATCACCCAGGATTTCCAGACCCCGCTGTCGCACGTGAACGTGCTGTCGCAGAACCGCAAGACCCCCAACATGGGCCTGCGCGGGGCGATGTCGGACAGCCGGTTGCGGGCGCTTGCCGACCGCTGGGTGCGCCTGGTGGTGGGCGCGCTCGGCTGGACCATCGAGGAGGTCAGCGCCGCCGACGCCGACGCGTTCTGGGAAGCGCACCGGCCCACCCCCATCACCCTGCCGCCGATCGACCGCAAGGTGCGCGACCTGCGCGACATCGAAGACGTCGTGGTCGAGGGTCCGGATGGGCTGCGCGCTTCCATCCAGGCCGCCATCCCCGCCTTCGGCGGCAAGGCCGCGCATTATTCGATCCTGTACAAGACGCCCGGCCTGCCCATCCGCAAGGCCTTCGCCGTGCCGGCCGTCCATTACGCCGAGTTCATGGAGAGCAACGGACTGTTCTCCAGGCTGGAGCAGCTGCTGGCCGATCCCGACTTCCGCGACCGACCCGAGGTGCGCGACGCCCGGCTCAAGGAGCTGCGCAAGGCCATCAAGGCGGCGCCCATCGATCCCGACCTGCAGGACCGGCTGCGCGCCAAGCTGGCCGCCGACTATCCCGGCCTGACCATGCGCTTTCGCACCAGCACCAACAGCGAGGACCTGGACGGCTTTCCCTGCGCGGGCTGCTACGAATCGCACACCGGCGACCCGGCCGACTGGGAGGACGTGCTCGACGCCATCCGCGAGACCTGGGCCAGCATCTGGCTGTTCCGCACCTTCGAGGAACGGGCCTACGCCGGCATCGATCACAAGACGGTCTCCATGGCGCTGCTGGTGCACCACAACTTCCCCGACGAGGAGGCCAACGGCGTCGCCCTGACCGCGAACCCCTACGACGCCGCCGGGCTGCAGCCGGGCTTCTACGTCAACGTCCAGCAGGGCGGCGACGCGGAGGTGGTTCATCCGCCCGCCGGCGTGACCAGCGATCAGTTCATCTACCAGTTCGGCCAGCCGGGACAGCCGATCACCTATCTGTCGCACTCCAGCCTGATCCCGGCCGGCAGCAGCGTGTTGACCCCGGCGCAGATCCACGAGCTCGGTCAGGCGCTCGAGCTGGTTCACCGCCGCTTCTCGCCCGCCTACGGTCCGGCCGCCGGAAACGCCGGCTGGTACGCCATGGACGTCGAGTTCAAGTTCGACGGGGAGCCGGGCGAGATCCCGCGCGCCGTGCTCAAGCAGGCGCGCCCGCACCCCGGCCGCGGGCAGTGAAACCGATCGCAGGCGCGTGATTCCGGCGTGCCGGCGGAAACGGCACGCGCGGGCGTTTCGTGACAAAAAATCCGGCTAACCCCGGCGGTGGTGCGCGCGTCTGCACCACATGGCTGGGCCACCTCCGCCCTCTTCGCGACCAGCAACAGCCCCATGGTCGGCGGTGGCCCTGGCCTTCTGTCTGGCCTGCGGCTCGAAAGCGCCGGCGCCGCCCAGCACGCCCCCGCGCATCGATCCGGAGAAACCCGGGCTCGCCTTCACCCGCGTGCCCGCGGCCGTCGTGCTGAACGGCCGGTTCGAGCTGCGCGTGCGGCTCAACGACGCCCACGGAGTGCAGCAGACCGAGGACGACAGCACGGTGGTGACTGTCACGGCGTCGGGCAACGGCACTCTGGCCGGCACGCTCCAGCGCAACGCCGACGGCGGCTTCGTCCGCTTCGACGATCTCATCTACGACCGCTGGGAGACCATCACCTTGACCGTGCACGCGCCCGGACAGCCCGACGCGGTCACCCCGCCGTTCGACGTGCGGCCGATCATGCGGTTTTCGCAGATGCCCCCCAGCCGCGCCTCGGTCGAGACGCTGGTCGGCCCGTTCACCGTCGAGCTGATCGACGGCGCCGGCGCCCTGGTGCCCGCCGACGTGCCGGTCACCCTGGAAAGCACCGAACCGTTCCTGGTGGTCAGCGGCGGCAAGGAACGGCGATTCACCAGCGGGGTGGCGCAATACCGCGGGGTGGTGATCCAGACCGAGGGCAACCAGACCCTCACCTGGAAAGCGCCCGGCCTGGGCACCCTGGCCCACAACGTGATGGCCTACGCCGGGGCCAAGACCGAGGCGCTGTGGCTGCGCGCGGGACGGGTGGGTGTCCCCTATCGGGCCGCTCTGCCCGCCGGCGAGACCGCCTTCCAGGTGACCGAAGGCACCTTGCCGGCCGGTCTGTCGCTGGGCGCCGACGGACAGATCACCGGCACGCCCACCACCGCCTCGTTCGATCGCTTCGAGCTGCTGTCCACCGACGCCGCGGGCGTCAAGACCACCTGGCTGGCCAGCATCGACGTGGCCGGCACCGAGGACCCGGCCCAGCCGACCCTCGACGAATACGACCGCCCCGGACCCTTCGAGGTGGGCGTCTTCGAGGAGAAGGTCCCGGTCCCTGCGCGCGGCGCCGTCGAGCGCCTGCGCATCTATCATCCCGCCGCCGGCGGCGCGCCCGCGCCCGGCCGCTTCCCCGTGGTCGCGTTCCACCACGGCGCCTCCCGGCTGGATCTGGGCATGACCACGCTGCACGACCACTACGACCCGCTGCTGACCCGCTGGGCCTCGCACGGCTTCGTGGTGGCCAGCGTCGACGGTATCTCGCTGGTCTACGAGAACGGCGCCTACCTGCCGGTCACCATCGGCAACCTCACCCTGATCGCCGACGACCTGCTGGCCACCGTCGCCTATCTGCGGGTGCGCAACCGCGAGCCCAGCTTCCCGCTGAACGGGCAGCTGGACCTCAAGCGCCTGGTGATGGCCGGCCACTCGCGCGGGGCCGCCGGCGCACTGCTGGCCACCGAGAGCAAGCCATCCGTGATCGGCATGTTGCTGATCAAGCCGGTCGATCCCATGGCGGTGGTGGGCGGCGAGTCCATGTGGAACCGCCCCCTGCCGGCCCAGCCCGGTCTGCTCACCATTGCTGGCAACGACGCCGACGTCATCTACCCGATCGCCGATTTCCTGTACGAGCGCCGCGCGGGCCCCATGTCGGCCCACACCATCCTGGGCTCGCTGCACGCCTGGAGCTGCGACCTGTGTCCGGCCGAGCGCGGGGGCGTCCCCCAGATCACCCGCCAGCAGGACTGGGCCATTACCAACGCCTACGCGGTCGCGTTCCTGAAATACGTCACCGGCCAGGCCCCCGAGGCGGCCGGGGTGCTGTATGGGGCGTCCGGGCTGTCCACCGCGCTCAGCCCGCTGGGCGTGCTCCGCCGCTCTGACCGCGGCGCCCGCGTGCTGGTGGACGACTTCCAGGACGACGCGCCCACCAACGCCCTGGGCGGCGAGACCTACGCGCGCGGGATGTTGTTCTCCCGGCAGCTGGCCTGGCTGGACCAGGCCGCCCAGGAGACGCCCGCCCTGGGCCAGAACCGGCGGGCCCTGTACATGCGACCCGAAGTGGCCGCCTTCTCGCGCGCGCGCGAGTTGGGCTGGTCGCAGGACGGCGCCGTCTACGGCAACACCCTGGGCAACCTGGATGTCGACGGGCTGGCTGCCTTCGCGCTGCGGGTACGCAGCGACGACGTGACCTTGCTGCCCACCTCGCACGTGCAGCTGCGGCTGATCGACGCCGCCGGCAACGCCGCGGTGGTGGATGGCACCGCCGCCACCGGCCGCCGCGAGATCGCCGGACGTTTCGTCGACGCCATCGCGCCGCTCGGCCAGTTCAAGGCCCAGGGCATCGA
>JBKPRZ010000163.1:0-9163 GCA_046734815.1 Myxococcota bacterium
GCCCCGGCTTCCCGGCCGGTCCCCGCCGCCCCCGTTGCCAGCCCCGCGCCCAGCCCGGCCCCGATCAGCCCCATCTCGGCGTCGATGCCCGCCTCGGTGGCGCCCGTCGCGTCGCTGGACAGCGCCGTGGCGGCCCGGATCGATCAGAAGGTCGCGGCCATCGCCGCGCGCGGCCCCGAATACGAGGCCCTGGCCAAGCTCTCGCGGGAGATCATCGAGCAGGTCGTGTGGGAGGTCGTTCCCGAGCTCGCGGAGGTGATCATCCGCGAGCACGTCGAGCGACTGGCGAGAAAATAGCCGCCCGCTATCCTCGGGGGATTCAACCCCTGCATCGGGCCCCCATCCGTTTCCCCACCCACGCCTTCCTCGATGTCCGAACCCAAGACCGATCTCCCCAAGAGCTACGACCCGTCCACCCTCGAGAAGCGCTGGTACGAGGAGTGGCTGGACAAGAAGTATTTCCATGCCGAGGCGGCCGCCCCCAAGGCGCCGTTCTCGATGGTCATCCCGCCGCCCAACGTGACCGGCTCGCTGCACATGGGTCACGCCCTGGGCCGGGGCATCGAGGACATCTTCACGCGCTGGCGCCGCATGGCTGGCTACAACGCGATGTGGTTGCCGGGGACGGATCACGCCGGCATCGCCACCCAGCTGGTGGTCGAACGCCATCTGCGTGAGACCGAGGGCAAGAGCCGCCACGACCTGGGCCGGGAGGCGTTCGTGCAGCGGGTCTGGCGGTGGCGCGAGCAATACGGCAGCCGCATCCTCAAGCAGCTGCAGGTGATGGGCTGCTCGGTCGATTGGGACCGCACCGCCTTCACCATGGACCCGGGCTACTCGCGGGCGGTCGCCGAGGTGTTCGTGCGGCTGTATCAGGAGGGCCTGCTGTACCGGGCCAGCCGGCTGATCAACTGGTGCGTCTCCTGCCGGACCGCCCTGTCCGATCTCGAGGTCGAGTACGACGAGGGCGCCCAGGGCGAGCTGTACGAGTTCGCCTATCCCTTCGCCGACGGCTCGGGCGAGCTGGTGGTGGCCACCACCCGCCCCGAGACCATGCTGGGCGACACCGCGGTGGCGGTGCACCCGAGCGATCCGCGCCACCAGGGCAAGGTGGGCAAGACCATCAAGCACCCCTTCGTCGACCGGGAGATCCCGGTGATCGGCGACGAGGTGCTGGTCGACCCGAAGTTCGGCACCGGCGCGGTCAAGGTGACGCCCGCGCACGACCCCAACGACTTCGAATGTGGCCAGCGGCACGGCTTGCCCATGGTCTCGATCTTTGACGAGAAAGGCCTGGTGACCGCCGAGGGCGGACCGTTCGCCGGCATGGACCGGCTGGCGGCCCGCAAGGAGGTCAAGGCCCGCCTCCAGCAGCTGGGGCTCGAGCGCGGGCACCGCCCGCACGTGCACTCGGTCGGTCACTGCCAGCGCTGCGACACCGTGGTCGAGCCGCTGATCTCGACCCAGTGGTTCGTCAAGATGGCCCCGCTGGCCAAGCCCGCCATCGAGGCGGTGGAGCAGGGCAAGACCCGCTTCGTGCCCGAGAGCTGGACCAAGACCTACTTCCACTGGATGACCAACATCCGCGACTGGTGCATCTCGCGCCAGCTGTGGTGGGGCCACCGCATCCCCGCCTGGCACTGCGGCGGCTGCGGGGAAGTGAATGTGTCCACCAGCGCGCCGGCCGTCTGCGGCCGCTGCGGCGGGCAGGACCTTCATCAGGACGAAGACGTGCTGGACACCTGGTTTTCCTCGTGGCTCTGGCCGTTTGCCACCCTGGGCTGGCCGGAGGAGACCCGCGAGCTCAAGACCTTTTACCCGACCAGCCTGCTGGTGACCGGCTACGACATCCTGTTCTTCTGGGTGGCCCGCATGATGATGGCGGGCCTGCACTTCCTCAACCGGGTCCCCTTCCGGACGGTGTACCTGCACACCATCGTCACCGACGAGAAGGGCGACAAGATGTCCAAGGTGAAGGGGAACACCATCGATCCCCTGGACGTCGTCGACAAGCACGGGGCCGACTCGCTCCGCTTCGCCCTGGCCTGGCTGACCACGCACGCCGCCCAGGGCAAGAACATCAAGTTCTCGCTCCACAACGTCGAGGACGCCCGACGGTTCGCCAACAAGATCTGGAACGCGGCCCGGTTCGCCCTGATGAACATGGACGGCTACGATCCGGACCGCTACGCCGACCGCACCGCCGAAGGTCCCTACGGCGCCGCCTTCGACCTTCCCGAGCGCTGGATCCTCTCGCGCGTCCAGCGGGCCAGCGAGGCGGTCAACAACGCCCTGGACGAATACCGGGTGGCTGACGCCGCCCAGGCCGTCTACCACTTCATCTGGGACGAGATCTGCGACTGGTACATCGAGTTTGCCAAGGGGCGCCTGGCCAACCGATCCGATCCCGACCGCTGGAAGACCCAGGGCACCCTGGTGACGGCGCTGGAGACGGCCATGCGCCTCCTGCACCCCTTCATGCCCTTCATCACCGAGGAGATCTGGCAGCGGCTGCCCAAGCCGGCCGGCGCTCCCCAGAGCATCATGATCACGCTTTACCCCATCCCCGACCTCCGCTTCGCCGACGACGCCTCCGACGCATCGATGGCGCTGGTCCAGCGGGTGGTGACCGCCACCCGGGCGCTGCGCGCGGAGAACAACGTCCCCAGCGCCCAGCGCAGCCGGGCCATCCTGACCGTCAGCGACGACTACAAGATGATCATCCTCGAGGGCTACAAGGGGCTGATCGCCGAGCAGGCGCGCTGTTCGGAGATCGTGGTCCGCCGCTCGGGCGAGGTCCCGGCCGGGCCGGTGGCCACCACCGTGGCCGGCGAGGTGGAGGTGACCTTGCTGCTCGAGGCCACCGCCGGCGGCAGCGAGGCCGAGAAGGCCAAGTTGACCAAGGAGCTGGCCAAGCTGAGCGCGGACCGCGAGTTCTTCAGCCGCAAGCTGGCCAACCCGGACTTCGTGGCCCGGGCCAAACCCGAGGTGATCGAGAAGGACCGGGCCCGCCTGGCCGAGGTCGAGGCGGCGGTGGCCCGGGTCGAATCGGCCCTGGCGCGGCTGGGCTGAGTCAGCCGCGCCCGAGCGCAGCCAGCGAACCCGGCTGTTGTCGTCGCCGCTTCAGGGCGACGGCGGGATCGGAACCCGCACCGTCGGCGTGTCGTCGGGCGGCGGCGGCTGGGGCGCGCTCTCCGAGCCCGAAGCCGGCCGTCCCGGCTGAGTGCCGTTCCCGCCGCCGTTGCCACGCTCCTCGCGGCCGCGGCCGGGGCCCTCGCCCGGGATGGCCGGGCGCTTGTGCTTGGAGGCCTCGGCGTCGACGATGTCCTGCGGCCACCAGCCCGAGTGCCGGCGGAAGGGGTCCACCTGCTGCAAGTCGGCCATCAGCACCTGGATGTCGCGCTCGTCCGCCTTCTCCCGGCGCGGCTTCTTGTCGGCGTGATGGGCCGGGGGGATCTGGAAGCAGAGGCCCTGGCGCACCTCGGGGTGCTCGGCGATGAAAGCCCGGCCGTAGCCAGGCCGCACATGGCGGGCCAGCCGGTCGTCCCATTCGCCGGGCAAGATGTGGGGGTAGGCGAGGGCGAGCGCCTCGGCGCTGCTCTTGCCCGCGCGGAAGGCGTCCAGCAGCAGCGGGAAACGCGTGAGGTTGAACCCGTTTTCGCCGTGGATGAGGTAGTGCACCAGTGCGTAGGCCGTGTATTCGTACCAGCGGCGCTGGCGGCCGTCGTAGTCGTACCAGTCCGCCTCCAGCAGGTCGGACACGGACATGGTGACCCGCCGGCCGTCGCCGGTGCTACCGGGCATCGGCCGCCCGTCGTTGGTCGTCCCTCCGCCCATCCCGGCCCAGACCGGCTCGTCGAACACCGGTGACCCGAAGCAGGCCTGCCAGAAGTTGCCCTTGTAGTGGATCCGGTACTTCTGCAGATAACGGCCCAGGCCGACCTGCAGCCACAGCGGCGCCATCGGCACCGCCTTCATGATGAACAGATGGGCCATCTGCTCCTTGGCCAGGTTCTCGTTCCGGACCGAGGTGAAGCTCATGCCCCCTTCCGACAGCACGGCGTCCCGTTCCAGGATGATCAGACCGGTGCGGCCGATCCGGCCATCGCTGGCGCTGGGGAGGCTCTCGAAGGTCCAGCCCGAACGCGGGTCGTCCCAGGGCCGGTAGAACCGGGTGCCGCCACCGGGCTCGTTCTTCAACCAGACGACGTCCACCGTACCGGTGCGAACGCCCGGGAAGAACGCCTGCAGGGCCGAGTGGGACAGCTCGAGCCATTCCTGGATGAACTCGTGCTCGAGCTTGGCGTCCGTGTAGACGGCCACGTTCTTGGAACGACTGACGGCCCAGTTGGAATAGCGACCCGGGTGGGCGCAGGACACCAGTCCGAGGCCCGCCGCCGTAACCAGACACGCGAGCCGAACCAACCGCCGCTCCATCTGCTACCTCCTGGTCCGGGGCGCGCCCTCGCGGACAGGCGCCCCGGACAGGAGTATAGCGCTGCGACTGGCGGCCTACCGGAGGCGGTAGGTCAGCAGCATGGTGGCACCGAAGTGCTCGTCGAGGGCACCGCCTACCAGACGGTCCTGACGTTCACCCTGCTGCACGTTCATTGCGTGGGCGTAGTGCCGGAGATCGGCGCCGACCCCCAGCTCGAGGTCGTTGTCCAGTTGGTAGCTCAGCATGGCGCTGGCCTCGGCTCCCAGGCTGGTGATGTTCGGCCACTGATCCTCGGTGCCCAGCTGTCCAACCGACAGGATGTGCAGATAGGCCGCGGTCAGGGCCAGGGTCAGCTTCGGACCCATGGCCACCCGTCCGGTCAGCGATGGCCGGATCGCGCTGTAGTTCACGTTGGGCGCCAGGGCGTTGTCCACCTGCAGGTTGAAGTAGTGCTGGGCGTAGTCCGCCCCCAGCAGCACCGCCGAGCTGGCCACCGGGATCCGGTAGCGCGCGCCAACCCGGTAGGCCCGGGACAGCGTGGCGCCCGAACTGCCGTCGGACGTGGTGGTCTTGGCCCCGATGGACGTCTCGTAGAACGCCGCGAAGCCCACGTTCCGCGCCAGCGTGTTGGTGTGGGCGGCCGGGAAGAACTCCACGTCCGCAGCCAGCGCCGGAGCACCCGGGAGGTTGTAGCCCGGTAGACCCGCGAGGTTGTCGGTGAAGACGAACGCGCGCGAGACCACCCGAGGCCCCAGCGAGAACGCCCACATCGAGGGGCCGTTCCGGCGGCGACCACCGGACGACGCCGAGGCAGACAGCGACGGCGATTCCTCGTCGTCCGACCCACCCTCGTCGGCCGCCACGGGCGCACCGCTCGGTTCGGCGGTGGGACCGCCGGTCCGCTGCAGCAGCGATGAGACCCACTGGCTCGCATTCCGCTGGAGGTTGGAGATCAGCGGACGGCTGCCAATCCCCGACCACGTCACCGTGCCCACCGGCGCACCGCTGTTGCCCCGGCGAACCGTGACCCGCAGGCGCCAGCGTCGCCGCTGCTCCACCGTGATCAAACCTTCGATGATCGCGGTGCCCTCGACCTTGCCAGCCATGGCAGCGTAGTCGGCCGGGTTCACCAGGCGGTCGGCCGCCATCGCCTTGGCGACGTCACCTGGTGGCACCAGGTTGTAGGCAGGCGGGATCGCCGAGGTGACGACCCGCTGGCACACGTAGAGCGCCCTTTGAACGACGGGGATGGGTGGGCCCTGGAACGGGATCACCACCACTTTCCCCACCGCACTCGCGCTCGCGGTGGCCATGGTCAGAATGGTGAATGAAAGCACCGCCAACGAGAGCCGCATGCGGCTGCCCGTCGATCCAGTTTGCGATGCCGACTCGTTTTTTTGATTTGGGAGCAGGGTACACCTCACTGTGCAACGCCGGGTGCGATCCAGTCCTTCAGACATTTCACGTCAGCTGCGCTCAAAGGCGCACCTAGGGGAGGCATTTTATCTCCGCAGCCGGCGACCGGCCCCTGGAGTTTGTCGAAAAGATGTCCTTCGGGTCGGCCTTTGACGATGAGCGTTTTCCCAGCGCAGCCTTTTGCCGGGATGCTCTCGAGCCGCGTCTGCAGACCGACGTTAAGCAAGTCGAGCATCGGGCCCGGAAATCCGGGGACCGCAGGGTTGTGGCAACTGATGCCGCACTTGTTCTTGAGAATGTTCGGCCCATCCACGGCCGGATTCGCGCACGAAGCGGCAACCGGCGGCGTCGGAGGCGGAGCGTTGTTCGGCGGAGGAGCGGGGTTCGGGGGCGGCGCGGCCGGCGTTGGCGGAGCCGGCGGCTTCGCACCCTGCATCGGTGGTGAGAACCAGTACTGCAAGCACCAGATCTCCGTATCCTGAAGCGGCGTGCCCGGCATGCCCATGACGGGCGAACGCGGCATCCGCAGCCCGCATTGCATCGGCTGCATGCCCCGCAGCTTGTCGAAGAAGTGGCCGCCGACGTAGTTGCCCTGCACGGTCACCAGCTTCCTGGGAACGAGCGTCGAGCCACCATCGAAGCAGCCCTTCGAGTCGACGTTCAGCAAGCGCGTCTTGGCGCTCGGGCTCTGCAGGTCCAGGCCGCCCGCGGGCTGGCCGCTGTTGTTGTGGCACATCACGCACTTGGCATTCAGCAGCTTGGCGATCTCGGGGGGATCCCAGCAGTTCGGCCCGGCCGGGGCCGGCGCCGCGTTTCCGGCGTCAGGCCGCTTCGGGGAGGAGCCGCCCATGCCACCCCGTCCACCCATCCCACCGCCGCGTCCGGCCGCTCCGCCACCGGCGCCGCCGGTACCGAGTCCGGAAGGCGCGGGCGTGGCAGGTATCGGGGGAGAGGCAGGCGGCGTGACAGCGGGAGGAGGTCTGTTGCCCCCATCCACCAGCAGAGACTCGTCGAGCGAACCGGGACAGCCCGTGGCGCCCATCGAGAGGAAGAGGGCAACCAGGCTCGCGCCGATTGTCCCTGAGGTGTTGATGCTGAAACTGGAACCCGCCCCCCCTCCCGAACGCAATCGGCGTGACTTGATGGTCATGGGCACTTCCTTCAGAAAATTCGAAAGGCCGCCCCCCCCGAGGAGAGGGCGGCCTTGTCGAGGGCCGGTGTGTTTACGTGATCAGTTCGCGTTGACCTGGTCGCAGAAGGCCGTCAGCGTCGGTTCCTCGAAGGTCCCGCGGCAGAACTCGACATTGCGACGGACGTCCCGACCAACGATCACGCGGTACTTGCACTGGAACTCGTTGCGCTGAATGAGCGCATCCGTGTTCTTCAGAGGCAGCGCATCTTCGTTGTCCCCGGTCGGACGGCGGAAGAGGTTGGTCGCCTGGGCCGGGCTCAGACCCAGCTCGATGGCGCCGCCCCGCAGACCAATCTTGGACTCGTAGTCGCTGATCATGTTCACCCACGGATCCCACTCGGTCTTGCCGCTGGACTCGACCAGCGAGGTGACCGAGGTGCCGAGCAGCTGGTTCGCCTTCGCGAAATGAGCGGAATCGGAGCGCAGGACGTTGACGCCGCTGCGCGGGTAGATCTTCCGGACCTCCTGGATCTCGCGATCGTTGAAGTCCCCCCGGTGCTCTTCGGCGAACTTGATGATGTCGTCGTAGGTCTTGGGGAAGATCATGCCCTGGTTCTGGTGGCAGGTGAAGCAGGACAGAGCCGTCTGCACGGCACCGGCCTTGCGTCGGGGATCCTGCACGATGACCGTGGGCGCCTCGCTGAGGAACGTACCCGCGGCATTCGTCAGGAAGTAGGCCTGCATCTGGTTGGGCAGGGAGTAGATGGCCTCGCCACCGGCCTCCTCGAAGGCACGGTTGAAGAGGTCACCAGTCACGCGCCGCGGACCGAGCGGGTTCTTGCGGATGTCCGACGTCGCCAGGAGCCTGTCCGCGAAGTCGTAGCTCCACCAGAAGTACTCGTTCGTGCGCAGGACGTGACGCTCGATGATCCGCTGGTTCTGGGAGACGCCCGACAGGTCCATGCCGATGCGGATGACCTTGCCGTCGATGACGTTCTTCTCGAGGTCGAGATCCAGATCCTGCTCCAGTTCCTGGCGGGTGCCGGGCTGGTCGATCAGCAGCTGGTACAGCGGCGTGAGCGTCGCCGTGGCGAAGAACCAGTCCCCGCGAACGACCGGCGCCTCGGTGTCGAGGCGGTTGTACAGGTTGCGAATCGCCGCCTTGTCGGACCTCTCGCAGTACGGATAGAACTTGACGACCTCATCCCACTCCGCTGCGCTCCAGCCCAGCTGGGAGATGCGGAAGCGGAAGATGGTCCCCTCGGCATCGACCGGCTGCACTTTGATGAGCCCCGGGCGGCGCGAGAGGCTGTTCAGGATGACGTTGGTGACACCCTCGAGCGGCTTCAGCTCTTCGGGGGTGCGACCCTCGTCGATGAAGTGCGCGAAGCTGAGGTACCGGGTGTCGCTGTTGTTGCCCACGCGCGCCTGATCCGACACGAGGATCTGGAGGATGTCTTCCTGGGTCCGGGGAACGGTCACCGGACGGTTCATCTCGAGGATCCACTGCTGGATGAGCCCCTTTTCTTCGGGGGTCAGGCGGGTGCCGTTGAAGGGCATGTCGTTGCGGACCGCCACGCGGTACCACATACGGGACAGCTCCAGGTTGCCGGGAACCACGATGTCGGCCGAGATCATGCGGCTGAGATCGAGGACCGAGCCCCATCCGCTGGGATCACGCTGCCCGGGTTGGTGGCAGGTGTAGCAGCGGCGTTCCAGCAGCTCGGAGACCGGCTGCGGGATGCCCGGACGAGCGATGGAGCTGCCAGGGGGCGGAGGCGGCGGCATCATGACGGGTGGCGGGACAGCCGGCCCGGCACCACCGGACGGTGGCGGCGGGGTGGGAAGCGGAGCTGGCGGTACCGGTGTGTTCGGCAGCGGCGGAACCACGCCGGGAGGCGGCGGGGTTACGGTGCCGGGCGGGGGCGCAGACGGACCGTTGTCGGTCGTCCGCATGGGGCCGAACGCACCGTCGCCGCAGCTAGCGGCGAGAAGTGGAGCTGCGACCAGGACTGCGGCCCAGGACAGGTGTCTAACGCCTGAGCGGGTATCTACCCGAGGTTGGGAGGAGGGCCTCGGTAACTGCAACATGGGATCCCCCTTTGGTTGGGATGGCATTGACGGCGAGTATCCTGGCGGCCTCTGGACGACCACCTGTACGCATCTCATCAGTGGCC
>JBKPRZ010000164.1:0-7024 GCA_046734815.1 Myxococcota bacterium
CACCTGCCGTCGCACCGCCGGCGCCCCCCACGCCGGCCGCCCCGCCGGCATTCGCGCCGCCCGTGCCGGTTTCCCCGGGCCGCTCCCGTCCACCCGAGCCGCCGGTTGCCTCACCGCCCGCGCCGCCCGGTCCACCGGTGAGGACCGCGTCCGGGGGGCAGCCTGCAGCCAGAACGAGGACCAGACCGAGCACCTCGGCCACCAGGGATGTGCGACGCGCGCGCATGCGCACCATTGCAGTCGAACCGCCCCGCCCCGGCATGATCCATCCGGATCATGGGAGCGGCCGGGCAAATCCCCCGCGAAGTCAGGGCTGTCTCGCGCGGCCGGTACGCGTCGCGGGCAAGACGTGGGCGAGCATCCTCGGAAGCAAGCGTCGCCAGGCTGCGAAGCTGTGGCCCTCGTGGGTATAGGCGGTGGCCAGGGTGACACCGGCGCGCGCGAACAGGCGCTGGAACAGGCGGGCGTCGCGATGGATGTATTCCTCGTAGGTCCCGGCGCTGAGCCACACGCGTGTGTTGCGGGCGAGGCGTTGCCGGCCGGTGAGCAGCGCCTCGTAAGTGGACGGAGGTGCGGTGAGCGAGGGCGACAGCAGCGCGATGTTCCCGAACAGCTGCGGCCGCTCGAGCGCCACGAACAGGCTTGCCCGCCCACCCGCGGAGGTACCCGCGTGGACGCGGGCGGCAGGCTCGGCTCGGGTGGCGAAGTGGCTGTCCACATGTGCGACCACGCGTTCCAGGTAGGCCAGGAAGGCAGGGTTGTTGCTGTACCAGCTGGCGCGATCCTCTGCTGGATCGATCATCACGGCCAGCGCTTCCGTGATCGCGCCGCTGGCGATGAGCCCATCGAGGATCGCGGGCAGCTTCAACTGCTCGATCCAGGCGCTGCCGTCGGCCGTGTACAGGACGGGGTATCGCCGGTCGGGGGCCCTCTGATCGTAACCCGGCGGGAGGTACAGCGTGACCTTGGGATGGGCCCAGCTCTCGTCGATTGTCACCAGCCGCCCGCGATGCGCGGCCGGCGCATCCAGCGAAGAATCGAGCGGCTGGTAGGCTGGCATGGCCAGCGCCGAGACACGGGCCGGGTCGCGACCTGCGACCGTCGGGGCCGCTCCACTGTCCGCGGTATGCGGGTTCAGAGGATCCAGCGTTGGCTTGCCGTCGACGGAGAAGAGGTACTCGATGCGGGCGTCCAGCTCGAATCGGGCCCTGCGGAAGAAGACGTCCCCGCCGGCGGCTGCTCGCTCCATCGACAAGCCGTGCGGGTCCCAGCTGATGCTCGAGGGACCCCTGGTACGGAACTCGCCCATGACCTGGACCGTCCCGGTGGCAGGCGCTCCTCGATGGAAGAACACGACCGAGCCATCCCGGCCGACGATGGGAAAGCCGCCCGCGGCTCGACGTCGTTCGATGAAGACCCCGGTCAGCGCCGTGCGCGCGTCGGGCGAGGCCTGCCGGTACCGTGACAGGAAGTCCTCGAAGTCGGCCGGATCGTCGCCGTGTGCCCGCGGAGTCGCGACGCCGTTCCACACCAGCAGGGCCAGCAGGAGCCGGCACCCCGTCTTCACTCGACGATCTCGCACGGTCACGGCACCGTGAAGGTGGAGAGGCCGAGGTGGCGGGTGCCGGCGATGGTGAGCTCGTCGAAGGGGAGCTGCCAGCTGGTGTCGGGGTGGCGGGGGTCGCGGGCGATGACCTGCCAGTAGTAGCGGCCGGGGGGGAGCGGGTCGGGGAGGGTCAGGTCGATCGCGTCCAGGGCGGTGGCCTGGAAGATCGGCGTCTCCAGGGTCGGGGTCGGCGCAACGGTGATGTCGTAGGCGATCGGGTCGCCCTGCAGGTCGATGGAGGGGTCCCAGTTCAGCTTCGTGCGCCCGGCCACGTTGGCGGGCGCGCCCAGGAAGAAGGGCATCGGGCGGTCGAGCAGCTGGTGGAAGCGGGTGGCCTCGGTCTGGACGATGCTGGCCAGGCGATCCACCTCGGCTTGCCACTGCGAAAGGGCGGTGCTGGGGTCGCCCGGGACGGTGGGCAGCAGATGGGCGTCGGGCTCGCGGGTGATGGCGGCCTGGACGATCGGGCGGTAGCTGTCGATCAGCGCCGCGATCCGCTCGCGGGTGAAGAAGGTGGCGGCGAGCTCGGTCAGGCGTTCGTCGAACTGGCGCAGGTTGGTGGGCTCGGAGAAGAAGCGCCGGTGCAACAGAGTACCCCACCAGTTGGCCAGGCCGTTGCGCCACCGAGGCAGCAGCAGATCCTTCTGGCTCGGCTGATCGTAAAAGCCCCAGGCGCCATCGAAGTCCCAGGGGATGAAGCGCCAGCGGTCGGTGCCGGTGGGGCAGACCAGGTAGAAGTTCTGGCTGCTGCTGTCCAGGTTCCGCAGCAGGACGTTGATCGCCATCCAGGTGAGGTACGCCTTGCGATCGAAGTGGCGCTCGAAGACCTGGTTGATCGGCTGCTGCGGATCGTTCAGATCGGCCAGCATGGCCAGCAGGCGGCTGTGGTCGTCGGAGCCCTTGATCTCCAGGATGCGCTCGAAGGCGGGCTCGGAGTAAGCGGGATCGGTGGCGGGCTTCAGCGCCGACAGCGGCAGGAACTCGAACTGCTCGGCCTTGTACAGCGGGGCGGCGACGCCGAAGCCGTGCTCGCGCAGGTAACGCGTGCCCACGTGCTCGACCTGCGTGAAAAGCCCGTAGTCGCGGCCGTCGATCCGCAGCTGAACGAAGGTGGTGCGCAGGGTGGTCAGCTCGGGCAGGGCGGCGAACAGATCGAAGCTCAGCTTGTTGCGCAGGCGGGTCAGATCATAAGCATGCTTGTTCAGCTGGATGGTGTGGGTGCCCTGCCAGGCGGGTCCGTCATCGTCCAGCTTGATGGTGTAAGACTTCTGATCGGTGCGCCGGCCCGAGTGGCCGCGCAGCTCCAGGGTGCCATTGGGCGCGGTCACCCCCTGCCCGAAATCGGCGGCGCGCACGATCACCGGCACGCTCGGGTGCGGCTTGCGGTCCTGGTCGGTGTCGAGGTCGAGATCGGCGACGGTGGGGCCGCCTGCCCGCGGCATCGAGGTCAGGTCGAGCACGAACAGGGTCTGGGCGGCGGCGCTGGGCTGGGCGAACGGCTCCCATTGCACGGGCGGGGCGGGTACCGGCGGCGGCGGCGGCACGGGGGCCGCGCCCGGGCGGGTCTTCACCAGCGGCGCCTCCATGCCCAGGCAAGCCGGCAGCGCGAGCACGGTCAGCCACAGGGCGCGGCGGCTCATGGCGGCCCCGGGACCCCGGTGACGGTGACGGTGTTGGTCTCCTCGTTTGCCAGCGGCGCGCTGTCGAACGCGCGGATCAGAAGGTGGTACGTCCGGCCCGGCGCCAGTGGCCGCACCACCGCCTCGTTGGGATAGATCGTCGGGCCGGTCCCCTGGGCGGCGTAGCTGGCCGGCAGCGCGGGCGTGAGCACGCGGCGGGTGGCACGGGTCAGGTCGGGATCGGCGGCGAAGTCGAAGGGCGCCTCCTGGTAATAGAGCGCGTAGCCCACCCGGTGCAGATCGAGGGCCACATCCCAGCGGACGATCAGGCCGCCCGGCGCCGGCACCACCTCCTGGATGCCGATGCGCGGGGCCGGCTCCTGGGCGCCCAGCACCGGGTCGTAGGCGCGGGCGTTGAAGGTGCTGGTCCAGCGCGGCGGGGTGCGGTCGTCGAAGTTGCTGTGGTCGCGCACGAAGGTGTTGACCAGCGAGATGGCGGCGTTGCCGATGTAGTGGCGGAAACCGGCCAGGTCCTGGGCCACGTGGATGTCCTCGAGCAGCGATTCGAGGCCGACGGTGGACTTGCCGGTCAACGTGTCCAGCACGCCGGGCAGACCGGTGCCCTCGGCGTAACCCAGCGACAGCACCGTGAATCCGTCGGGGCGGTTGGCCTCGGCCATCAGCTTGGGGGTGACGTTCCAGCGGTTGTCGCGGTGGTAGTTGTCGGGGGTGGGGCGCGAGCCCAGGCGGTAGCTCTCGAAGAAGAAGAAGTCGATCTTGCCCCGGGTGGTGAAGCGATACTGCGGGCGGCGCGGATCGAAGTAGAACAGCCCCCGGTTCTGCAGCAGCAGCCGGTCGGGGTAGGCCTCGCGCACGCGGGCGATGAAGCGCGACATGCCCGGCGCGGTCCACTCGAAGCGGGCCAGGTTGGGGCTGCTGGCGTCGGTGTCGTTGTTCGGCGAGGCGGTGTCGATGGTGTCCAGGAACAGCCCGTCGCAGCCGAAGCCGCGGCCCTGGTCGGTGGTCAGGAGCTCGCGCAGCCCCGCCACCCGATCGCGTTCCAGCAGCATGTCCTGCACGGTCGCGAACCAGCGGGGGTCGCCGGCGTTGACGAAGTAGCCCCCGTGCAGGGGGTTGCGGTCGGGCACGCCGTCTCCCCGGTGGGCGGCGTCGCGGTAGACGGAATTGTCGTCGAGATAGTAGGACGCCCATCCGGTGCCGCCCGGCGAGGGCAGGCCCAGGGGATCGATGTCCGCCAGCGAGCCGGCGGCGGTCAGGCCGCGCGGGTCCACCCGGGGACCGGTGCCGTCGCCGCGGAAGCGCGGGTCGTTGCGGGCGGCGTCGTCGGTGAGGCTGTAGACCCGCTCGTCTTCACCGGCCGACAGGTAGCACAGGACGATGACGTCGTCGGCGGGGTCGGCCGGGTCCAGGCCCGCTTGCAGGTCGGCGATCAGCGGGCGCTTCAGGCTGGCGGCGGTGGGGTGGAGGATGACCAGGTCGTGACGCTTGGCCAGCGCGATGGAGGCGGGGTCCCAGGAACCGTAGTGGATGAGGTAGCTCGACACCCGCCGGGCGGCGACGCGCAGGTTGTCGATGTTCGGGGTGTCGACCTCGCGGGGATCGCTGGCGCCGCGGCTGTCGGCGGCCACCACCCGCAGGCGGGCGGCGCGCGGCACGTGAAAGCCCACGTCCTCGCGCGAGCTCCACTCGACGACGTATTCGGCGCCGGTGGGCGAGGCGGGCAGGTCGGCGACCGCGCCGCGCACGCGGGCGCGGCGGTAGGACTGGCCAGCGTCGACCGAGACCTCGATCTGCAGCCGCACCGGCAGAGCGCGTCCGCTGGCCACCAGGATGCGCACCGGCACCCAGTCGGAGGCCACCGGCGGCAACGCGATGGACCGCACCTCCAGGACGCCCGTCGTCGCCGCCCCGGCGTCCATCGACCCGGGGCCGAGGACCGGCCCCCGGCGGCCGGCGTCGGTTCCGGCGCCCGCGGGTGGCTCCGGCCCCGCGGGCGCGTCGTCGCCGCAGGCAGCGGCCAGCAACGCGATCAGCGACGCCAGCCGCAGGGCACCAGCGGCGGTCTGGGGGCACGCCGTCATCCGCCGCGAGTCTGCACCGTCCTCCCCGGCGGGATCAATCCCGCCAGCGCTGCCTGCACCCGCTGGTCGGCAAGGACGACCTCCTCCCGGACCAGCGCCGGGGTCATCATCCAGCGAAAAGGCTCCGGGTACAGCGCCCGGAGCCGCGCGCGATCGCTCGGCATGAGCGGCGGCAGCTCGCCCGGGCAGAAGTCGAAGTAATGCCGGGCGAGGAAGGTCAGGTCGGCGGAAAGTTGCTCGCGCGCGGTTGCGGAAGGAGCGGTCTCCAGCACACCCATGCACCGTTCGATGGACACCCAGACCGAGTGAAGGAAATGCACGCGGACGCGGTAGCGGAGCCACTGGAACACGCCCGGCCGCCTCCGCAGCGTTCGCTGGCGGAACTTCTGGATCCGGTGCAGCAACCACTCACGGTCCCAGCCAGCCCACTCGCCTGCGATGTCCCAGGCGTTGAAACCGACCGCCGGTGAGACCTCGTATTGCCAGACCCGCCGCGCCTCGACCACAGAAAGCCCCGCCTGCAGGCAACGCAATGCCGTCAGAGGGATGCCATGTCGAGTCTCGGTATCCAGGAAGTGGTTGGCCATGTCCACCCAGACCTCGACACGCGCCGGGTCTTCGTTCGTGTCGCTCATGAAACTAGCCTGCGGCGAGTATTTTGGTTATCCAACCAAGATATGGGACGACCCAGCAATCGCCAGATGCGGCGCGCGCAGATCCTCGAGGCGTTTGCCCGCGTATTGGCCGATCACGGCTACGCCGGCGCCACCATCGCGGCGGTGGCGCTGGAGGCGGGCCTGGCGCCCGGCCTGGTGCACCACCACTTCGAGAACAAGGCCGAGCTGTTGACCGGCTTGCTGCACGGGCTGGTCTCCCGATTCCGGGAGCGCGTGCGCGGCTACCGGGCAGCGGAGCCGGACGAGTTGCTGGCCTACGTGGACGGCGCGCTGAAGCTGGATGATCAGGCCGACCGGCTGGCCGCCCGTTGCTGGGTGGGCGTGTTCGCCGAGGCGGTCCGCAACCCCACCCTGTTCACGCAGGTCCGCCGCCTTGTCGACAGCGAGATCGCCGCCATCCAGCGGCGCGCCGGGGGCAGCTTCTCGGCCCAGGAGGCCGGATGCCTCCTGGCCTTCATCATCGGCTCGCTGGTCCTCGGCGCGTTCGCCCCGCGCAAGACCGCGGGCTTCGCGGCTCCGGGGCTGCGCAAGCTGGTCGCCGCCCTGAAGGCGGACCGGTGAGCGGGCGGGTGGCGAGCGCGGACGCACGTCCGCTGCCCCCCGGGGCTGATCCGTTCGGGGGGCGGCGGACGCGCGGCGCGCGGTCCAGCCAGGAGGACGTGACCGGCGCGCGCTCGGCTACGGCGGGGTGCCGGCGTTGATCCAGTTCACGATCGTGTCGATCTGGTCGGACGACAGGGGGTCAGCCCCGCGCGGCATGCGGCTGCCGGTGAAACATCCACCGTCCTGGGCCATGCCCTTGATCTTGTCGACCGTGTAGCTGACGCCGGCGTTGCCGGAGTTGATCCGGAGCTTGGTCGGACACTCCTGTGCCGCGACGCCGATCTGGTCGCGGACGTTGGTCCAGTCCAGGCCGCGCGGCGGATTGGCCCCCGAATGGCAGCCGACGCATTGGTCATCGAGGATCGCTTGCACGTCCGCGGTCGTCGGGGGTGGAGGCCCCGGTGGCGGCGGTGGGGG
>JBKPRZ010000165.1:0-7107 GCA_046734815.1 Myxococcota bacterium
CCTCTGCGCTCGCTACGGCGGCGACGAGTTCGTGGTGCTGCTGCCGCACACCGAGCTGGAGCAGGGGGTGGCTTTCGCCCAGCGCGTGCTCGGGCGGCTGCGCCCGCTGCGCCCGTCGGGGCTGAAGGTTTCGGTCAGCATCGGCGTGGCCGGCTACGACGAGCGGCGCGACGCCTCGGTCGAGCAGCTGTTCGAGCGCGCCGACCAGACCGCCTACCAGGCCAAGCGCGCCGGCGGCGACCGGTTCTGCGTCGACCCGCCGGGCTGAAGCGGTCGCGGGCGCCGGATCGCCGCGCCCCAGCGCGGGCCCTCCGGTGCTAACATCGGGCCCTTTCCTGGTTCCGGAATCCAGGCCCGAGCCCTTACTAGATGAAGATAGCGCTGCTGGGAGAAAACTACTTTCCGACTCTGGGCGGCGTCCAGGAGCACATCTACCATCTCGCCCGCGACCTGATGGGTCGCGGCCACGAGGTGCGGGTGCTGACCGGGATGCCGCAAGTGGAGGTGTGGCGCGGTCCGCAGGACCAGCCCTGGGTCCGGCGGGTGGGCCGGGCCCGGCGCTATTCGGTGATGGGCTCGCGGACCACGTTCACCTTCGGTCCCGCGGTGGCCTGGCGGCTGCGGCGCGCGCTGCGGAACGAGCGCTTCGATCTGGTGCACGTGCACGCTCCCTGCGACATGGGTCTGCCGGCGCTGCTGTATCCGATGTACCGCGGGCCGGTGGTGGCGACTCTGCACTCGCCGATGAACGATCCGTCGTGGGCGCGCTGGCTGGCGGCGCCCTACTACCAGTACGTCCTGCGCCGATGCTGCGACGCCGTCATCGCCGTGTCCGAAGCCGCGCGCACGGCGATGGGTCGCTACGCCCGGTTCGAGTGCCGGCTGGTCCCCAACGGGGTGGACACCGCCGCGCTGTCGGCCGGCAAGCCGGTGCCCCGGCTGGTCGATGGCCGCACCAACATCCTGATGCTCGGGCGGCTGGAGCCGCGCAACGGTCCTGATCTGATGTTCGCGGCCCTGCCGCGGATCCTGGCCCGCCGGCCCGACGTGCGGCTGCTGGTGGCGGGCGAGGGGAAGAACGGCATCGCGGAGCACCAGGCCATGGTCCCGCCCGAGGTGCGCGACCGGGTGACCTTCCTGGGGGCGGTCTATGACGAGCGCCCCGACATCTACGCCAGCGCCAGCCTGTGCGTGATCCCCGCCCGCAGCGGCTCGTTCTCGATCATCGTGCTGGAGGCGCTGGCCGCGGGCCTGCCGGTGGTGGCCACGCCCTTCGTCAGCAGCTGGCAGCAGGAGCGGCACTGGAAGCCGTTGAAGGTGTCGCCCGACTTCTCGCCCGAAGCGCTGGCCGACACCGTGCTGGACGCGCTGGAGGAGGACCCGGGCCCGCGCATCGCCCAGGGCCGCGAGGTGGCGCGCGCGTTCGACTGGAGCGAGGTCGGGCGGCAGGTGGAGATGGTCTACAACGACGTGGTGGCCTCGCGGGCGCGGTACACAACGTCGCTGAAGGCGGCCCGGAACCGGACCACGTGACCGACTACCGGGTGGTGGACGAGGAGCGCACGGTGGGCGCCCTGGTCACCGAGTGCTGGCCGCACGAGCCGCTGTTCGGCGACGCCGAGGGGCTGCACGCCACCGCCCGCCGGGTGCTGGCCGGCTGGGTGGGGCAGGGACTGCCCTTCCGCAGCGAGGGCGGTCGGCGGTTCTTCGACCCGGGCGAGGTGTTCAACTTCATGAAGACGGCCGCCACTGTGCACGGCGACCGGGTCTGGCCGTGCGGGATCGCCGCCGGCCGGCGGGCGGTGCGCGATTTCAAGCGGGGTCGTCCCGCGCCGGCCACCAAGGTGCACGCGCCCATGCGCTTCGTGATCGACCTGCGGCGGGAGTTCGACCTGCAGGCCAACGCGCCCGGGTCCATCGTGCGCCTGCGGATCCCGGTGCCGTACGAGGACCGCACCCAGCGGGAGATCGAGACCGAGGTGGTGGAGGCCGCGGGCGAGGTGCAGCGCGCGCCCGGGCGGGTGGAGGTGAGGATGCCGGTGCCCGACAGCCGGACCGCGGCGATCTCGGTGCGGGTGCGATTCACCGCCTTCTGCGAGACGGTGGCGGTGGATCCGGCGCGGCTCGCTGCCTACGACCGGAACGATCCGGAGGTGGAGCTCTACACGCGGCCGGTGGAGGGCTTCGTGCGGGTGAGCCCGCGGATCACCGCTCTGGCCGAGCGGCTGGCCGGGCCGGCGGCCGGCCCGTGGCAGGCCCTGCGGGCGTTCTGGGGATTCTTCTTCCAGCAGATGAAGCTCGGGCACCTGCACCCGGACGCCATCGGACCGGAAGACCCGCTGGGCGCGGTGCTGGACCAGCCGTGGGTGGACTGCTTCGCGGGGTCGGCCTTGCTGGTGGGGCTGTGCCGCGCGCGCGGCATCCCGGCGCGCCTGGTGGGCGGTCTGTGCCTCGACGTGGACGCGCCCACCAACCATTACTGGGCCGAGGTTCTGCTGCCGCCGTTCGGCTGGTTCCCGATCGACCTGCTCAGCTGGGAGCTGGCCGGCGGCGACCTGGCGCAGACCGAGTGGAGCCACCACTATTTCGGCAACCTGGACTACCGGATGAAGACCGAGTGCCTGCCGCGCACCTTCGTGGGCGCGGTGGGCGTGGCCCGACCGCCGGCCTGGTACGTGCTGACCACCCGCGACGGGGTGAAGACCGAGATGGAGTACCGCGGGGTCGAGCCCGACCGCCTGCTGTACCGGGACACCGTGCGACTGACCGAGCTCGTCGACGTCACACCCCCGCCATGAGCCAGGACTGCCAGTGGTCGGCCACGGCGCGGTCCTCGGCGGGCGTGCCCGGGTGGTCGAGGTGGCCGGCCTGGCGCACGTACAGCCGCCGCGGACCGGCCAGGGCGTTGTAGATGGCGAACTGACCGGGCGGGGGCACGGCCGGATCCAGCAGCGCCGCCGAGACGTGGGTCGGGATCTGGATGTGGCGGGCGGCGGTGGCGGCGTCGAAGTAGGCCAGCACGGCCAGCGCCTCGGGGTGGCGGGCGACGTGGCGGCGGATGGCCTCGCCGCTGCCGGTGCAGGGCAAGGTCACGCGCAGCGGGTGGTTGCCGAAGCTGGGCAGGTCGAGGTGGGCGCCGGCGAAGCGGTCGTCCCAGGGCAGGGCCAGCGCGCCCATGCCGCCGCCGAAGCTGCAGCCGGAATAAAAGAGGCGCCCGCGGATCTCGGGCACCAGCTGCAGCAGCGCCGAGGCGCTGGACCATACGTCGGCGGCGGCGCCCCGGTGGGCGTACGTCTGCCGCGTCTGGATTCCGTGCACCACGTGGCCGTCGGAATAGCCGGGCACGGCGGCGCTGACCGAGCGGTCGAACCCGCGCGAGCAAAAGAACAGCGTGGCGGTGCCGGGCGGGCATTCGCCAAGGCTCGGGGCCGAGCGGCCGCCGTAGCCGTGGCCCACCACCAGCCCGCAGCGCACCTTCCCCTCGCGCGGCAGGGCCAGCCAGCCGCCCAGGCTCACGCCGTCGGTGGTGCGGAAGCGGACCGCGAACAGCCGCGAGCGAGGATCGCCGGGCTCCTCCTCCTCCCGTTCGGGCTGAGGGGGCGTGTCGCGGGCCTCGGCGTGGCTCTGCCGCCAGAAGTCCGCGAAGTCCGGTGGATCGGGCGGGGCCGGCACCGTCAGAAGGGCGGGCAGGTCGTGGCCGTGGGTGGCGTCGAAGTCGCACAGGCCGCGCACCTGCGCGGAGACGGCGGTCGCGCCGGCGATCTCCGGTGATTTCATCGGTTGTCCTCCGGTCGGGTCGGGAAATCGCCGGTCAGCGCGGCCAGCAGGGCGTCGGGCGCGTCGACGTGCAGGTCGTGTCCACCGTCGAGGGTCAACACCGGGCACCCGGCGGCCGACAAGCGGCGGGCGTCCTCGTCGGCCACGCACCACGAGCGGGAGCCACGGATGCAACCGATGGGCACGCGGCGCGATTGCACCACCGGCCACAGGTCCTGTGCGCAGGTGGTCTCGGCCAGGCGGGCCAGCGCCGCGCGATCGAAGGTCCAGCGGCAGCGTCCCTCGTCGAGGCGGGTGTTCATCAGCAGCCAGTCCACCGTCGCAGCGGCCAGACCGGCGGCCAGCAGGTGTTGCTTGAGGTCGGCCCGCGAGGGCGCGTCCGCCGGCGCGTTGACCAGCGCCTCCATGACCTCCCACTCGGTGGGATCGATCCGGCCCGGGGCGATGTCCAGCAGCACCACGTGGCGGATACGCCCGGGCGCCAGCTCCGCGGTCGCCAGCGCCACCCGGCCCCCCAGCGAATGTCCGATCAGCGACCAGGGCGGCGGCAAGCGGGCGCTCTCCAGGGTCGCGATCAGATCCGCGGCGAGCACCTGCAGGTCGGCCCGCGCCGGCAGCGGCGGCGACTCGCCGTGTCCGGTGAGGTCGGGCACCAGCACGGTGCGGCCGGGCGCGCGCGCGCAAAGCTGGCGCGCCAGCGCGCGCAGATTGCGGCCCGAGCCGAGCAACCCGTGCAGCAACACGTCGCTCTGCGCGCCTTGCCCCAGTCGATAGCTGGCCAGCGGACTCACCGAGCAAGAATGCCCATGGTGCCGCCGCTGGCAAGCGGACAACGCTTGTTCATGGCGGGTCGCCCGTGCTACTGCCCTGACTCCGACCCTCTGATCACGAGGAGAAGCGCATGGGAGTCTGGACGCTCGGAATCCATGGCGGCGTGAATGCGACGAACGACGGGCTGCCCCAGGCGACTCCGTTCGACTGTCACGACGCGGCGGCGGTGCTGTGCCACGACGGTGAAGTGGTGGCGGCGGCGGAGGAAGAACGTTTCGTGCGGATCAAGCACGTGGCGCGTTTTCCGGTCGAGGCGATCCGCTTCTGCCTCCGCACCGCCGGCATCGGTCTCGACCAGGTGGCCCGCGTGGTCATCAACGGCAACATCGACAAGCTGTTCCGCCAGCACGTCTACTGGGCGCCCTACGCCGCCCCCGGCCGGCAGAACATGCTGGGCGACCCGTCGTACCTCGAGCATTACGTCGCGCCGCTGCTCAAGCGGCAGTTCCGGACCAGCGCCGCGCTGACCACCATCGATCACCATCACGCCCACGCCATCAGCGCGTTCTCGCTCAGTGGATTCGATCGGGCCCTGTGCGTGGTGCTGGACGGGCAAGGCGACGACCACGACGGACGGCCCACCGCCGGCCTGATCGGGATCTTCGACGGGCAGCGCTTCTCGCCGATGGAGATCATCGATTTTTCCCGCAGCCTGGGCAACTACTACACGCTGGGCACGCACCTGCTCGGCTACAAGATGCACGACGAATACAAGGTGATGGGCCTGGCGCCCTACGGCCGGCCCGAGGCGTTCGACGACCATTTCCGCGGGGTGGTCGACCTGGAGGGCGAGGGCCGGTACCACCTGTCTCTGGGCGAGCAGGGGCTGGGGCGCTTTCTGCCTCTGGTGGGGCGGCGCCAGGGCGACAGCTTCGGCCAGAACCAGCAGGACTTCGCCGCCGGGCTGCAGCGTCACCTCGAGCGCGCGATCTTTCACCTGCTCGAGCACTACCGGAAGAAGACCGGCGAGCGGCTGCTCTGCCTGGCGGGCGGGGTGGCGCAGAACTGCTCGGCCAACGGCAAGGTGCTGGCGTCGGGGCTGTTCGACGACGTGTTCGTGCAGCCGGTGGCCTACGACGCCGGCTGCGCGCTGGGCGCGGCCCTGCACGGCTACCACCTGGAAGGCGGCGCCCTGCGCTCGCCGAAGATGACCCACCTCTACCTGGGCAGCGACACGCCCACCGGCCCCACCCTGGCGGCGGAGCTGGAACCCTGGCAGGGGACGGTGGACATCAGCAAGCAAGACGACATCTGCGACGCCGCCGGCAAGGCGGTCGCCAGCGGCGCGGTGATCGGCTGGGTGCAGGGGCGGGCCGAGTTCGGGGCGCGCGCGCTGGGCAGCCGCAGCATCGTGGCCGACCCGCGGCCGGTGGAGAACCGCGACCGCATCAACGCCATGGTCAAGAAGCGCGAGGGCTATCGCCCCTTCGCGCCCTCGGTGCTGCAGGAGCGGCTGCACGACTACTTCCAGGTCCCCGCCCACGTCAAGAGCCTGCCGTTCATGGTGTTCGTGGTGCCGGTGCGGCCCGAGCACCGGCAGACCCTGGGCGCCATCACCCACGTCGACGGCACCGCCCGGGTGCAGTCGGTGTCCGAGGAGAGCAACCCGCGCTACCACGCGCTCATCCGCGCGTTCGAGCGGCACGGCGGCGTGCCGATGGTGCTCAACACCTCGTTCAACAACAACGCCGAGCCGATCGTGGATACGGTCGAGGACGCCATCAACTGCTTCCTCTCGACCGAGCTGGACCAGCTGGCGGTGGGCGACTACCTGATCAAGAAGCGCGGCAGCGCGGTGGAGGCCCTGCGCGGCCTGGTGCCGAAGCTGCTCCCGCGCTACGTCCTGCAGCTGCGCCAGTCCGGCGAGGCGGCCGAGCCCTCGGTCTACGACACCTATTTCCTGCGCACCATGCACCTGTCACGGGAGGCCTACCGGCTGCTGGACCGCTGCCTGGCCGAGCGGGCGCCGTTCGGCGCGGCGCTGACCGGCCCGCTGGCCGACGAGATGCTGGAGCTGTGGCGCACGCGGGTGTTCTCCTGCCACCCGGTCACAGGTGCCAGAAATACGACCACTTGATGAGGAACGTATCGGTGGCGCGGCCGCGGCGCAGGCCCACCGGAGCCAGGGTGACGGGTGCCGGCTCGCCGTCGGGGACGTTTTCGGCCGAGCGGTTGTAGACCGCGAACAGCACCGAGCCCAGCCGGTACTCCCAGCGGAGCACCAGGTTGAGCCGCAGGCCCGCCTCGTAAAAGCCGTCGGCGCTGCGGGCGGTGGGGCGCAGATCGGAAAAGCGGATCGGCTGCTTGCCGTCCGGCGCGGCCTCGAAGAACGAGCGGTAGCGCCCCTGGGCGGTGAACAGCTGGGCGTAGGCCTGGAACACCAGCCCGGGGAGCAGCACCAGCTGCTGGCGCAAGGTGGCCGAGAGGGTGGCCGAGTCGAGATCGCCGAACAGCAGCGCGCTGTCCTGCTTCTGCGTGGTTGCGGGCGTGTCCGCGGCG
>JBKPRZ010000166.1:0-8370 GCA_046734815.1 Myxococcota bacterium
GCCTGGGTGTTGTCGGTCTTCCCGCCCCGCTCGACTTCCAGCTTCAGGCCGTCGACCAGGATCTGCCCGCTGCCCCAGACCGCCGAATAGGGGATGCGCACCCGCTCGATGTCGGCCAGCGGGGTCCGGTTCGCCTCGCCGATGCGCACCTGATGCAGGGTCAAGGTGGTCAACCCCGCGCGTCCCTTCCCGATCGACACACCCACACCCAGCCGCTCGGCCAGCGCCGCCTCGCCCAGCCGGGCCGCCAGGGCCCCGCCCCAGAACGGGAAGGAGCCCAGGACCACCAGCAGCGCGATCCCGCCGATCAGCAGGCGCCGATCGGTCTGAGCGAGGCGCGCGGGCGGCTTCTGCCACAGCATCGGGAAAAAACATCATATGCCACGGCGAGGGCCACCTTCCAATGAGAGTGCGGGGTTACGCGTCGATCACGCGCGATCACCCGCCGACCGCGCGTCGATCCCCGGCATCACGCGGCGAGCGCGGTCAGCTCGGGCTCCATGACCGCCTTCAGCTCGTCGGCCAGGCGGCGGCGCGCGTGGTGCAGCCGCGACATCACCGTTCCGATGGGGCAGGCGGCGATCTCGGCGATCTCCTCGTACGAGTGCTCCTCGATCTCGCGCAGGGTGACGGTCTGGCGATGGGCCGGTGACAGCTCGGCCAGCGCGCCGTGGACCAGCTCGCGCGCCTCGCTCCGCACCATCTCGCGCTCGGGCGTCTCGTGCGTGGCCGGCTCGGGCCGCGGGCAGCGCTCGCCCGAATCGTCCTCGTTGTGAACGGCCGCGCTCGGACGGCAGGCCCGACGCCTCAGCATGTCCAGGCTGCAGTTCATGACGATGCGATGGATCCAGGTGGTGAAGGCGGCGCGGCCCTCGAAGCGCGACAGGCTCCGCCACGCTTTCAGGAAGGCGTCCTGGACCGCATCTTCGGCGTCGTCGGGATCGTGCAGCACCTTCATCGCCACCACCAGAGCGCGGGGGCGCGCCTCGGTCAGCAGCGACTCGAACGCTGCCCGGTCACCCGCACGGGCGCGGTCCACCTTCGCATCGGACCCGACGCGAGCGCGCTCGCTGTGCGGTTCGCCCCGCACGATCGCCACGTTGGTCTGTGGCGTTTTTGCGGGGGACTGGGGCGAAAGCGAACCGTTGCGGCTCGAAGCCTCAAAACCGTTTTCCATGCACCTGCCCTTGTGCAAGCGCAGGCCCAACCGGAAAGCGCACACCCACACCGGTCTGGCAAGGGTCTCGGCTTGCGGCCGTTGTCCACAGGACGCCGCAGCGTTTACGCGCTACTATTCCCAGCTGCGGGCTTCATGAGCGAGATCGACAGGATCCGCAGCTTTTTGCGAGGGGTGCGGCGGCGCGCGAACTGGGAGGTGGCTCTTCGTCTGGGCGGCCTGACCATCGCGGCGATGCTGGTGGCGGTGCTGCTGATGGCGCTATGCGCGTCCCACACCGGCCCGGCGGGCTTCTGGCCGAGAGTCACATTCACAGTGTTGATGATTCTCACGCTGTCGGGCGTCGGCATCGCCGCGCTCGGGCCGATCCGCCGCCTGCGCAGCGAGCTCGGCGTCGCCCGCTTCGTCGGACGCCGCCACCCGCCGGTGGCCAGCGACCTGGTGTCGGCGGTGGAGCTGTCGGCGACCGAGCAGCCGCGCGGCACCTCCAGCGGCATCCTCCGCGCATTTTTCGCGTCGGTGGCCGACAGCGTGGGTCCCATGGACGTGCGGCGCCTGGTGCCCTTCCGCCCGGCCGCGCTGGCCGGCGGCGTGGTGGCCGGCGCAGCCGTGCTGGTGCTGGCGGGCGCCCTGCTCCTGCCCGGCACCATCGCGCGCGGGCTGGGCCTGCTGCTGCGGACCCCGACGCGCTTCGAGGGGGCGGTGGTGTCCACCGATCCTCTGATCGGGGATGTGCGTATTTCGTACACCTATCCGCGCTACACCGGCCTGCCCGGCCGGGTGGTCGAGGGATCCACCGGCGACATCGTCGCCATCAAGGGCACCGAGGTGGTGCTGGAGACGCGCCTTTTGCGCCACGCGCGCGAGGCGCTGCTGCTGCTGGGCGACGCCGGCGACGCGGGCGAGCGCGCGGTCGAGCTGGGCGACGGCCGCCTGCGCGCCAGCTTCAAGGTCGAGGAGAGCGGCAGCTACCGGGTCTGGCTGTCGCCGCTGCTGGGCCGGCCGGTGCGCGAGGCCCGCGCCCACCGGATCGTGGCCGAGCCCGACGAGGCCCCGCGGGTCGAGATCTTCGGCCCCGCCGACCGGCTGGAGCTGGCCACCCCGCGCCCGATCGAGGTCGGCTTCTCGGCGACCGACGACTTCGGGCTGGGCCCGGTCGAGCTGGTCTACCGGGTGGAGGACGGCCCCGAGCAGCGCCTGCGCCTCAAGGAGCTCCCCGCCGGCACGCGCTCGACCCAGGGGCGCACCGTCTTCGAGCCGAACCTGGACCGGGCCGCCCCCGGCTCGCGGGTAGCCTACCGGGTGGAGGCCAAGGACAACGACGGCATCTCGGGCAGCAAGACCGGCTCGTCGCGCACCCTGTACGTGGTCATCGCCGACCCGCGCGAGAGCCTGGACGAGCAGCTGCTGCGCGAGCGCGAGATCCTCGACCGGCTGATCACCAACCTGGCCAACCGCCTCGAGGCGCTGGACCCCGAGCCCGAGCCGCGCCCCGCCCCCAGCGCGCGCGCCAGCGGCCCGTCGATCCCGTGGGACACCTCCAGCAAGCTGGTGGTCTGGCTGTCGGTGCACGAGGAGCTGGAGTCGAACGTGGCCGCGCTGGGGCGGATCATCGACGACGAGCGCCGCTCGGGCAGCGGGTCCAAGGCGGTGCTGAGCGCGCTCTCTTCCATCGCCGACAAGCTGGCCCGCCGCCTGCGCGAGGAATCGGCCCTGCTGGCCACCCTGCGCGGCCGGGTCAACCAGGGGATGTTGACCAACACGGTGGGGGGCCCCAGCTTCGACCGCCTGCTGAAACACGAGGTCAAGCACGCCGAGGAGCTGGAGACCGCGGTCCTGATGCTGGACGACCTGATCGGGCGGCAGCGCCTCGAGGACCTGTCGGACATGGCCAAGAGCCTGGCCGACACCTACAAGCGGCTGCAGGACCTGCTGGCCCGCTACCAGGCCACCAAGGACGAATCGCTGCGGCGGCAGATCGAGCGCGAGATCCGCGACCTGCGCTCGCGCATCGAGCAGCTGGGCACCAAGATCGCCGCGCTCAAGCAGCGCAACGAGGTCCCCACCGAGTGGCAGAACATGCCCGACCTGGGCAAGGCCATGGACCGGGCCAGCGAGTTCTCGAACCTGCTGGAAAAGGGTGACACCAAGTCGCTGCACAAGGCGCTGTCCGAGCTGGGCGGCGCCCTCAGCGACGTGCGCAAGATGCTGGAGGGCAACTCGGAGGCCTTCGGCGAGAGCCGCTTCGCCCAGGAGAACAAGGCGGTGTCCGAGGCCCTGCGCCAGATCGGCGACCTGGAGAGCGACGAGCGCATGCTGGCCGGCGACAGCTCGAACCTGGCCGAGGAGACCGAGCAGCAGGCGGCCAAGGCGCGGGCGGCGGAGATGGACAAGTTCCTGGCCGAGGCGCGCGACAAGGCCGAACGGCTGCGCCGCCGCCTGGGCAAGAACCCGCCCGACGAGCTGTCCGACGACGGCCAGGACGAGCTGAAGCGGGCCCAGGAGAGCGCCAAGCAGCTGCGGCGCCTGCTGGGCGAACGCGAGTGGGGCGAGGGCAAGAAGGAGGCCGAGCGGGCGGTGTCCAGCCTGCGCCGGCTGCGGCGCGAGCTGGACCAGCGGCAGCAGAAGAACCCCAGCCAGCGCCCGTCGGCCACCCAGGAAGATTTCTCCGAGTCCATGGACGACGCCCGCAACATCGCCCAGGAGATCGCCTCCGACCTGGAAAAGCTGGCTCCCAAGCCCGGCGAGGGGATGACCCCCGAGCAGAAGGGCCGCTCGCAGGGGATGGCCCAGCGGCAGCACAGCCTGGGCGAGCGGGCCGGCGAGCTGGCCAAGCAGGCCGGCAAGAACGCCGGCAAGGCCGGTGGGCTGGACCAGGCCGCGAACGAGCTGCGCCAGATCGCCGACCAGATGGGCCAGTCCCAGCAGGACCTGCAGCGGGGCGATCCGCGCGAGGGCAGCGGCAAGGCGCGCGAGGCGGCCGACCGGCTGGCCAAGCTGCGCGACGACCTGCGCGACGGCCCCAAGGAGGCCAACGGCCGCAACCGCCGCGAGCCGGTGCGCATCCCCGGCGCCGACGAGAGCAAGGCGCCGCGCGAGTGGCGGCAGGAGCTGATGGAGGCCATGCGCGAGCGCGCCCCCGAGCGCTACAACGAGGAGGTCCGCAAGTATTACGAGGAGATCGCCAAGTGAGGCCCCGGCCTGCCCGCGCCGTCCTGCTGTCCCTGGCCTCCGCGCTGCTGGTGACGTTCCTCCCCCTGCCCTTTCCCGCCGCCGCCGATCCCCCGCCGCCCGCCGAGAACCCCGCGCAGTCGAAGGCGACCGGCAAGTTCGTGCCCACCGAGGAGGGCACCCGGGTCGAACGCCTGCTGGACGAGTGGCGCTTCGCCGAGGGCGAGGGGGCGCTGACCGCGCTGGCCACCAGCCGCGGCGGCACCGCCGAGGTGCTGTACCTGGAAGGCTACGCCAAGTTCCTGGCCGGCGACTACGGCGCGGGGGTGGCCAAGCTGCACGCCGCCCTCGAGCTGGCGCCCGAGGACGTCAACATCAAGAGCCTGGGCGCGCTGGTCGCCGCCGCCGACAAGGCCATCGAGGGCCACGCCGAGCACCGCTCGGCCCACTTCATCCTGCGCCACCCGCCCGAAGACGAGGTGCTGGCCGACTACGCGCTCGAGGCGCTGGAGTCGGCGCTGGGCAATCTGAGCTCCGACCTGGGCTTCACCCCCGCCCGGCCGATCCACGTCGACATCTACCGGAGCCCCAGCGACCTGGCGGCCGTGTCCACCTTGACCGAGCAGGAGGTGCAGCGGACCGGGACCATCGCGCTGTGCAAGTGGGGCCGGCTGATGGCCACCAGCCCGCGCGCGCTCAGCTACGGCTATCCCTGGATCGACAGCCTCTCGCACGAGCTGGTCCACTACGTGGTCTCGGCCCTGTCGCGCGATCGCAGCCCGGTGTGGCTGCAGGAGGGGCTGGCCAAGTTCCTCGAGCGTCGCTGGCGCGATCCCCCCAGCGCCGCTCTGCCGCCGGTCATGCAGCACCTTCTGGCCAAGGCGCTGGCCTCCGGCAAGCTGATCGGGTTCGACCGCATGCACCCGTCGATGGCCAAGCTGCCCACCGCCGAGGACGCCTCGCTGGCGTTCGCCGAGGTGGCCACCGCGGTGGCCTCGCTGCACGCGCGCGGCGGGATGGCGGCCTTGCGCCAGGCCATCGCCGGGGTCCGCGACGGCCTGGACGCGCGCGCGGCGGTGGCCCAGGCCGCGGGCGGCAACTGGAACGAGTTCGAGCGCGGCTGGCGGACATTCATGACCGCCCAGAAGTACCGGACCTTCCCCAACATGGAGCCGGTCACGCGAAAGTTCCGGAAATCGGCCGCCATAGCCTCCCGGCGCGCCCCGACCGAAGACGAAGAGATTCTTGCTCTCAATGCGCCGGCCAGGTATTTGCGGCTGGGCAATATGTTGCTGAGACGTAACCGCCCGCGCGCGGCGGCGATCGAATACGAGAAGGGCTCGAAGATTGCGGGCCGCGGCCAGTGGCTGTTCGACGTGAAGCTGGGCCGCACCTATCTCGCCCTCCAGCAGCCCGAGCGTGCCCTGAAGGCGGTCTCCGAGTTGCTGACTCTGCAGCCCGAGCTTCCCTGGCCCCACCTGATTGCCGGCCAGGCCCTGCTGGAAAAAGGACAGCCGAAAGCAGCCATTTCCGCCCTGGAGATGTCCCTGGCCACCAACCCGTTCGACCCGGGCGTCCACTGCAGCCTGGCCGAGGCCTACGCCAAGCTCTCCGATCCGCCCGAGGCGAGCGCGCGTCGCACCCGCGCCGAACGCCACTGCCGCGAGCTGCGCGCGCAGTAGGCCCCGCTCGCTCGACGGAAAGGTTCCCGCCTTCTGCGCGGCCAGCCCGGGAGCGGAAGGCGGTCAGCGCGAGCCCTGGCTGCGGCAGGGCGGCCGGGCCGCTGGTCACCGCCCGAGGGTGTGGCAGGCCGGCGGCCCTCGGAAATGCCGCTTTCATCCCGCTGAAACAGGGAGGACCCCGAATGCGCGCGCTCCCCTGGATCTCGGCGGTACCGAGCGCGCGTGCGCGCCTGAAAATCCGCGAAGCTCAGACAATGCGATTACAAAAAAACACATTTGACGAAACCACCACTCGTGAGCGCACGCACCGGACTGACATCCGTGTCCGATCTTGGGCGAAGGAAGCGCGCAACCGCGCGAGCGGGGCGGGAGAAGGATCAGCGGCACCCAACAAACCTGCCCGCACTGCTTTCCTTCGGCAGAGAACGAGATTATGGTATCGCCCGAAGCAGACGATCAGACCTCATCCAGGAGGAGAGAATATGAAACGTAGTCTTGCGATGGCAGCGCTGGCCTTGGGGCTCATCGCCCTTGGTTGCGATGATAGCCCGGGCAACCCTGACGCCCCCGTCGCCGGCAGCGGAGGCCGCGGCGGAACTGGCGGCACCGGCGGCACCGGCGGTGGCGGCACCGGTGGAACCGGCGGCGGCACCGGCGGCACCGGCGGCGTGAAGATGGACGCCAAGGGTCCCGACACCGGCGGCGGCGACAAGCCCAAAGTCGCCGACGGCCCCGGCGGCGACAAACCCGCCGACACCGGCGCCGACACCGCAACCGACACCGGCGGCTCGGCGAACATCTGCGCGAGCTACACGGCTGGCAGCGGCCAGCTGGCGAACATCTCGGCGGATAGCTTCTGCACCGAATACGCCACCACTTGCGGATTCACCGGCACCAACCACTACACCAGCCGTGACAACTGCGTCACCGTCTACGGCGCACTCACCGGCAACACGGCCATGGGCGTGGATCAGAAGACCTGCCGAGCAGGTCACCTGTGCAACGCCAAGACCATCGCCGGCGGCGCCGACACGCACTGCCCGCATGCCTTCGGCACGGGTCCCTGCGCGCCCTAGGCAGAACAACCATCACATCAAAGACGCCCGCCTTTCCCCCCGGGGAGGCGGGCGTTTTTCATTCTATTGGTCGTCGGGTAGGAATCGCGACCGCGAGAGTGAGATAAGTCACAATCAACTGGTCGCCGCAGGGACACTAGCGGGCGGCACCGAGCTGTAGTAGGAGTGGTCTTTTTGTGCGTCAGTCCTTCTAGGAACGCAACGCCACTCAGCTGGGAGAAGACCCCCGCCAGCACTGCAAGCCATGCCTGCACTACCGCCGCGTCAGCCCGTAGGTTTGTCCCTTGCGCAAGTGCTTATCCCGCTGGTCTGGGCAACGGTGACCTGCCGTTTCGAGCCGCGCGGCAGATCTGTCGTAGACGGCGGCTTGACCACCCCTGACGCTGGCGGCGGCGGCGCAGATGTGCCGGCTCCCGACACTGACTCGCTCACCACCGGCTCTCAAGCAGGGGCCGACGTAGCACCCGGTGCTGGGGCAGACGGAAATAGTGGACCCAGGAACACCGACGGCCCGACCGACCCTAGCCCTTGCCCGACCGGCGCGGCTGTCTGCCCCTCGGATGCCGCTCCGGCGTGCAGCCGTCCCGACTGTCGGGTTCGGGCTGCGAAGGTGGCCGCTGGTTTTCGACATACCTGCGCGGTCCTTCCCGACGCTACGGTTATGTGCTGGGGGGACAACCAGAGCGGCCAACTGGGCGACGGTTCCGGAACGAGTTCAACGCTTCCAGTACGTGCAATAGGCCTCGAAAACGTCGTCGCGATAGCGGCCGGCGCCGCCCACAACTGCGCGCTTCTTACGGACGGCACGGTACGCTGTTTTGGATTCAACTATAACGGTCAGCTTGGAAACGGCACCACATCGGATTCATCGATCCCCGTGCAGGTAACAGGAATTGCGTCCGCTATCGCAATAGGAGCGGGCAACGATCATACCTGCGTCCTCCTGAGGGGTGGGTCAGTCATGTGTTGGGGACAGAACGCAAGCTTGCAATTTGGGGAGCTGGGACTGAGTAGATCAACACTACCGGTAGCCGTGCCGGGATTTGCAGACGCGACTGGAATCTCAGTAAGCCGCGACTTCGCCTGCGTGATATTGCGCGGCGGATCTATCCGCTGCTGGGGTAGCGGCTTTCAGACCGGAGAGATGTTTCAAATACCCGGCGTGATTGGAATCTCAGGTCCTTGCGCTGTCACGGCTGACGGGATCTGTTTGGTGCTGGGGCCGAAACGCGCTCGGCCTCGGGACCGGAGCGGCCAGAGATTC
>JBKPRZ010000167.1:0-10705 GCA_046734815.1 Myxococcota bacterium
GACCGAGCCGACCCGCCCCGGCGACCCGGTACGCCCACCCGAGCAAGCGCGGCTGGTACCGGCGGTGGCCTGGCGCCTCGTGGCCCTGCGCCCGGGCGAGGCGGTGCTGCTGCACCAGCGCGCGCTCGATGGCGTGGTCGACGAGCAGCCGGGCGGCTACGGCGGCGACGGTTGCGGCGGCGGGATCGTCGAGAGCTCGCTCAGCTCGATCGGCCCGCTGGCGCCGACCGCGCCCGGACCGCTGCTGCCGACGGTGGCGCTGGCGGTGGACGTGGCGGTTTCACCCGACGGACGGCAGCTGGCCGTGGTCTCGCCGGCCGCCGCCCGGACCCAGACGCCGCAGGTGCAGGTGCTGCCGGTCGACAGCCTGCATGACACGTCCGGCGACTGCGGCAGCCGCCGCCCGCCCGCCCGCCGCGATGGCGGCATCAACCCACCGCCGCCTCCGCCGCCCGACGGTGGCGCGGACGCCCAGCTGCCCGAGCCCATCGAGGCGCGCCCGCCGGTGGGCGAGGCCACCGCGGTCGCGTTCGACCGCCGCGGGCATCTGCTGGTGCAGACCCGCGAGCCGGCCACCGTGCAGGTGGTGACCGCGCCCGCCGCCGCGCCGGTGGTGGTGCTGTCCCGGTTCTCGCGGGAGGACACCGGCCACGCGATCTTCCACGCCAACTCGGGCGCGGGTCTGGCCTGCGCTTCCTGCCACCCCGAGGGCACCGAGGACGGCCGGGTGTGGAAGTTCCGCAACAGCAAGGGCGTGGTCGAGGTCCGCCGCACGCAGAACCTCAGCGGCGGCATCGCGGGCACGGCGCCGTTTCACTGGAACGGCGATCTGAAGGACCTGGGCGTGCTGATGAACGAGGTGTTCGTCACCCGGATGAACGGCCCGGCCGTCGACAGCGAGCAGGTCGGGATCCTCGGCCGCTGGCTGGACCACATCCCGGCGCTGCCCGCGCTGCCGGCGCGCGATCCCGAGTCCGCCGCGCGCGGCCGGGCGCTGTTCGAGGGGCCGGCCCTGGCCTGCACCCGCTGCCACACCGCTCCCCTCTACACCAACAACACCACCGTGGACGTCGGCACCGGCCGCGCCCTGCAGGTGCCCAGCCTGCGCTCGCTGCACTGGCGTCCGCCGTACATGCACGACGGCTGCGCCCGCAGCCTGGCGGATCGCTTCACCGCACCCTGCGGCGGCGACGACCACCACAGCCCCACCTCGACCCTGACGCCGGATCAGATCGCGGATCTGAACGCGTTCATGGACACCCTCTGACGCCGCTCCGGATCCGAGCGGGGGCTACGCCGTCCAGGGCCAGGCGCCCAGCTCGTGCAGCAGGGCATCCAGCTCGCGCACCATCGGGCGCGGCAGATCCTGGCCGTCCAGCTCCTTGAGCGCGCGCAGACGCCGCTCGAGGTCCACGCGCACCATGTTCAGGTGCACGCGGATGAGGTCGGTGTCCTCGCACTCGAGCGGCCAGGGCGTCACGAACGATCCCGAGCGCAGCCCGCGCACGAAGAACCGCAGCCGCTCCGCATCCTCCGACCCATCCCCCGGCCGCCCCTGCAGCGCCTCGACCCTCCGGTTGACGACCTCGGTGACCCGCGCCAGCGCCCCCGCCAGCCTGTCCCCCAGCGCCGGCTGAAATCGTTTCGGCTCCATCCACAAAGTATGACTGATGATGAAATGTAATCAAGAATACTAAGTCGTACTACAGAACTATACTCCTCCCCATCCCGGCGCCAGGGCGCGGGATTTTCGCGATGGCGCGATCTACAGCGGGTGCGGAGCTTTCAGCGGGGTGGCCTGGTAGGCGATCTCGTCTTGCATCGACGAGCCGGAGGGGCACGCCTTTCCTCCCGGCGCCAGCGGGCGGGAGCGGCTGGTGGTGAAGCGTTCCAGACGGGTGCGGAACAGCAGCTCGAAGTCGACGGTCTGCTCGTTCACGCAGCCGCTGGCGTCGACGGTGGTCTGATCGCCTGGCCCCCACCACAGCACCTTCGGTGGTGCGTGGGCCACCAGCTGCAGCAGCAGGCCGATCTCGCGCGATTCGGGCCGCGCCGGAGTGCCGGTCACGCCGACCACGCCCATCCGCACCAGGCTGCGGTCGCCGCGCGGCCGGCGGATGTTCATCGAGACCTCGCGGCTGCCACGGATGAGGCTCTCGATCTCCTTGGCCGGCGCCGGGTCGATGTCGAACACCAGGCTGCGCGAGTAGGGCCCGCCGGTCAGGAACTGGACCGTCGGCTGGGCGGGGCCCTGCTCGTTCCAGGTGAGCGCGCCGGCCCCCCAGTAGAAGCCCTCGTACAGCACCACACAGCCGGTGCGCAGGGCCCGTCCCTTCCTGGGCGCCAGCCCCGCGAAGGCCTGCGGCGCGGGGCACGAGATGGGAGCCGCGTCCGGCCTCGCCACGGTCAACGGGCGGCTGGTCGCCGGCGCCCGCGGCGGAGCGCTCTTCTTGCGGCAGCCACCGGCCGCGGCCGCCACCACACACGCACAAACCACCAGCGCACGATTGCGCGCGCGCGCGGGGACAATGTCGAGCACGGGTCAGACCCTATCACCGCTGCCGCTTGCACGCACCGGACGATGCCCGGATACTGATGGCAGCGCTCATGGGGCCAGCCGCCGTCACCGCCGCCGAAGCGATCGATCGGGTCAAGCAGTCGCCTGCCGGCAAGGTCAAGCTGGCCATCACCGACATCGATGGCGTGCTGCGCGGCAAATACGTGCACAAGGACAAGTTCCTGTCCGCGGTCGAGGGCGGGCTGGGCTTCTGCAACGTCGTGTTCGGCTGGGACATGGGCGACGTCTGCTACGACAACGCCCGCTACACCGGCTGGCATACCGGCTACCCCGATGCCCTGGCGCGCATCGATCTGTCGACCTACCGCGAGGTGCCCTGGGACAACCGGGTGCCGTTCTTCCTGGCCGACTTCGAGACCGAGGCGGGCGCCCCCCTGCCGGTCTGTCCCCGCCAGCTGCTGAAGAAGGTGGTGGCCCGCGCGCGCGCCGCCGGTTACCTGGCGCTGACCTCGCTGGAATACGAGTGGTTCAACTTCCGCGAGACCTCGCAGTCGCTGGCCGACAAGGGCTTTTCCGCGCCGCAGACCCTGACGCCGGGGATGTTCGGCTATTCGATCCTGCGGATGAACCAGAACCACCCCTTCCTCAACGCGCTCTTCGACGAGATGGCCGCCTTCCGCGTGCCGATCGAAGGGCTGCACACCGAGACCGGACCGGGCGTGTTCGAGGCCGCCATCCTGTACGGCGAGCCGGTGGAAGCGGCCGACCGCGCGGTCCTGTTCAAGACCGGCGCCAAGGAGATCGGGCACCGCTTCGGCATCATGCCCACCTTCATGGCCAAGTGGAACGCCGACCTGCCCGGCTGCAGCGGCCACATCCACCAGAGCCTGTGGGACCTGGAGCGCAAGCGGAACCTGTTCTTCGACCCCGCCCGCCCGCACCGGATGAGCACGCTGTTCGAGAGCTACGTGGCCGGCCAGCTGCAGACAATGGTCGATCTGCTGCCGCTGTTCGCGCCGACGGTGAACAGCTACAAGCGGCTGACCGAAGGCGCCTGGGCCCCCACCCGCAGCAACTGGGGCGTCGACAACCGCACCACCGCCCTGCGCGTGATCCCCGGCAGCGCCAAGTCCACCCGTCTGGAGACGCGGGTCAACGGCTCGGACACCAACCCTTACCTGGCGCTGGCCGCCGCGCTGGCCGGGGGCCTTCACGGCATCGAGCGCAAGCTGACCCTGCCGCGCGGCCCGGTGGAGGGCAGCGGCTACGCCGACACCGTCGCCACCACCTTGCCGCGCAACCTGGACGAGGCCACCCGCCGCCTGGAACAGTCCGAGGTGGCGCGCGATCTCCTGGGCGCCGAGTTCGTCGACCACTTCGTCGCCAGCCGCCGCTGGGAGTGGCGCCAGTGGAGCCGCGCCGTCACCAGCTGGGAGCTGGCCCGCTACTTCGAGATCATCTGATGATCGATGTGCATGTGGTGACAGAGACGGGGTTCGAGACCTAAAGGGGAAGCAAGGGCATGGCCATCCATTCGTTCAATTTTCCGACCCGCATCCTGTACGGCGCCGAGGCGATCCAGCTTCTGCCCGGTGCGCTGAAGGAGCTGGGCAGCCGCCGCCCGCTGATCGTCACCGACCGCCAGCTGGCCGAGCTACGCCCGGTGACCGGCACGCGCAAGCTGCTGGACGACGCCGGGCTGCAGCCGGCGGTTTTTTCGGGGATCTGGGGCAACCCGGTCAAGTCGCAGGTGACCGCCGGCGTGGCCGCCTACCGCGCGCACCAGGCCGACGCCATCGTGGGTCTGGGCGGCGGCGCGGCCGTCGACGTGGCCAAGGCGATCTTGTTGATGGTCAACCACCCCGGCGACCTGTTCGACTACGAGGACGGCAAGCCCGACGCCCGCCCGATCGACAAGGCCATCCCTCCGTTCATCACCGTGCCCACCACCGCCGGCACCGGCAGCGAGGTGGGCCGCAGCAGCGTGGTCTCCGACGACGTGACCAAGGTGAAGAAGATCATCTTCTCGCCGCGCCTGCTGGCGGTGCGCGTGCTGATGGATCCGGACCTGACCCTGGGCCTGCCCGCCGGCGCCACCGCCAGCACCGGCATGGACGCGGTCACCCACCTGGTCGAATCCTACCTGGCCAAGGACTACCACCCGATGTGCGACGGCATCGCGCTCGAGGGCCTGCGCATGGCCGCCGGCAACCTGCGCACCTGCGTGGACTACGCCCGCCGCATCGCCGACGGCGAGCGCACCCTGATGTCCGACGAGAACCACCGCGAGGCGCGCGGGCAGATGCTGATGGCCGCCATGATGGGGGCGGTCGCGTTCCAGAAGGGGCTGGGGGTCACCCACTCGATGGCCCACGCGCTGTCGACGGTGTGCGACCTGCACCACGGCCTGGCCAACGGCATCTGCATTCCCTACGCGATGGCCTTCAACGCCGACGTCGCCGGCCCGCGGCTGGCGGCGCTGGCCCAGGCCGTCGGCGCCCAGCCCGCCACCGCGGGCGGCTTCATCAAGTGGCTGGTCGACCAGCGCGCCGCCCTGGGCATCCCCGCCACCCTGGCCGACGCCGGCGTCAAGCCCGACCAGCTGCCCCGCCTGGTGGAGATCGCCCTCGTCGACGGCTGCCACCCCAACAACCCCAAGCCGGTGGCCGAGAAGGACTTCCGCACCCTCTTCTCCGACGCGCTGACCGGCAGCCTGCGCATGCCGGGCTGACGGGACGGTCAGGCCCGCTTCAGCGCCGGGCGGCGTTCCCGCCGTTCCAGCCGCTCGCGCAGGCGCAGGCCCGCGCGTTCGACCAGGACGTACGAGGCGATCGCGAAGATCGCCGTGCACAGCAGGTTCAGCGGGAAGGCCGTGAACCGCGTCGGCTGGGTGCGGTTCAGGAACGGCTGCTGCCACAGGTACAGCGAATAGCTGAGCGCCCCCACCCGGGTGAGCGCGGCGCTGTTGAGCAGGCGGCCGATGGCGCCGGTGGGGAAGGCCAGGCACCAGTCCAGGCACAGGGCGATGCCCACGTTCATGAGGGTCTCGCCCAGCGTGAACGAGAACGACACGTGGCCCGAGACCTGATCGCAGGCGTACACCACCAGCGGCACCAGCGCGAAGGTCGCGTGGTGGCGCCAGCGGCGGTACCAGTCCTGGCGGGCCAGCCACGGCGCCGCCGCGGCCAGCAGGCAGCCGGCAGCGATGGCGTCGGCGGTGGTCTCGAAGGTCTCGCCGATGCCGTCGCGCCCGGCGGGCCACAGCACCCAGCAGCCCACCCGCACCGCGGGCGCGATCAGCAGGTACGCGCCCGCCATCCAGGGCGCCCGGCGCGCGCCCGCCAGGGCCAGCAGGGCCGGCCACAGCAGGTAGAACTGCTCCTCCACCGACAGCGACCACAGATGCCCCAGCGGCCAGGCTCGATCGCGGTGGTAGTTGGTGGTGTACGTCGCCGCGTGCAGCAGGTCGCCCGGGCGCAGCTCGACCCAGCCGAGGTGCTGGGCCAGCGCCACGCCGGCCACCAGCAGGTACAGCGCCGGGAAGATCCGCCAGGCGCGCCGGATGTAAAAGCGTTTCAGGTCGATGTGCCCGGTGCGGCCCATCTCGCGCAGCAGCAGGGTGGTGATCAGGTAGCCCGAGATCACGAAGAAGATCCGCACCCCCAGCACGGCCGAGGGCACCAGCCGCAGGTCCTCGGCCGACAGCGGGAACCCCCGCGTGCCCTCGAGGTGCCCGATCAGCACGAGGGCGATGGAGATCGCCCGCAGCCCATCCAGGCTGGGAATGCGGCGAGGATCGCCGCGGTGGTCGATGCCGGGACGCTGAGGGCCGTGGTGTTCGGTGGACATGGGTGCGCTGACCGCAAACGCGGACGCGCAGTTTTGTTCGCTTCTAGAAGCGTGATTGACACGATCTTGTACAACTTTCCTCCGCCGCCCCCGCTAGATAGGTCCAAGGCGCACATTCCCCGGGAAGACATCGCTTCTCGACCGTTCCCGGAGAACAGGTCCAGAACCGGTCCCGCCCGGCCGAAACCTCCGCGGAACAAGACGCCGATCCAAAGCGGAACGGCGAGAAAAAGAGACGATCTGAACGAATCAGCGAATCGACAGGTAGATCCCCTTCGCACGACCATCGAAGAACACGCCACATGACCAGACTTCACTTCTCCGCTCTCCTGACCGCTCTGCTTCTCACCGCCACCTCCGCCGCTGCGCGGGCGGCGGAATACCATGTGGCGCCCACCGGCAATGACGAGGCGGCCGGGAGCGCGTCGAAGCCGTGGCGGACGTTGCAGAAGGCGGCGGATACCGTGAAGGAAGGGGATCGGGTGATCGTCGCGGACGGGACCTATGCCGGGTTCTCCATCGGCGAGAAGGCCTTCGGGCCGCGGCGGGTGGTGTTCCAGGCGCGCAACCGCTGGAAGGCGCGCATCACCTCGCCGGCCACGGAATACGGGGGCGAAGACGGGATCGCGATCGTGTCGGCCAGCTACGTCACCATCGACGGGTTCGAGGTCACCCGGGCGCCCCGCGCCGGGATCGGGGTGCGCAGCCTGGGGCCGGACGAGACCGGGGTCGATACCCGCGGCAACATCATCCGCAACTGCTACAGCCACGACAACGGCCGCTGGGGCGCCGAGGAGGGCGCGCACGACGGCATCTTCACCGGCTACGCCCTCGACGTGCTGATCGAGTACAACCGGGTCGAGCACAATGCCGAGCACGGCATCTACGTCTCGAACTCGGCCGACAACCCGATCATCCGCAACAACGTGGTCAAGGGCAACTACGCCCAGGGCATCCAGATCAACGGCGACGGCGAGATGGACGGCGACGGCATCATCAGCAACTGGGAGATCTCGGGCAACGTCGTGACCGAGAACTCCATCGCCGGTGGCTCGACCGCCATCAACCTGGACGGCGCCATCAACGGCCGGGCCTTCAACAACCTGATCTACGCCAACGGCAAGGGCGGCTTCGTGCTGTGGAAGGGCAACGGCAACGCCCCCGCCCGCAACAACCTCATCTACAACAACACCATCTACCAGCCCGGCGGCACCAAGGCGGCCATCGTCTTTTACACCGAGGCGGCCGACAACCTGGTGTTCAACAACATCCTCTACTCGCGGGCGGGCGGCATCGAGGTGGACGAGGAAGCGGGGCGGGGCAACCGGCACGACTTCAACCTGCTGCTCTCGGTCATCGCCGATAGCCGCGCCGATCGGAAGCTGGGGGCCCACGAGGCGTCGCCGCCGGTGGCCGAGCTGTTCGCCGATATCGGCGCCTGGAACCTGCGCCCGCGGCCGGGCGGTCCCGCGATCGGCGCCGGCACGCCCACCTTCACCGACCGCAAGGCCGCCGCCGCCGACCTGGAGGGCCGCCCCCGCAGCGGCGCACCCGACATCGGTTGTTACCAGAGCACGCCGCCCGTTCGCTGACCCTTTGCGCGGGCGGCCCCGGCTTGGGAAACTAGGCCGGTGAGCTCGAAGCGTCCTCTGATCGGCGTGTCGGCGTCGTTCTTCCATCCGGACCCGGCCCGGCCCCTGTACAAGGGCAAGACCCTGCTGTACGCGGAACAGTCGCTGCTGCACTGGGTGATGTCGGGCGGCGCCGTGCCGGTGCTGCTGCCCACGGTGGGAGGGGCGCTGTTCGCCGCCGACATGGTCGAGCAGATCGATGGGCTGGTGCTGACCGGCGGGGCGGACATGTCCCCGCGCAGCTACGGCGCCGAGCCGCTCCGACCCGAGTGGCAGGGCGACCCGGTGCGCGACGTCTACGAGATCGAGCTCTTGCAGCTGGCGATGTCGCGCAACAAGCCGGTGCTGGGGGTGTGCCGCGGCACCCAGGTGCTCAACGTCGCGCTGGGCGGCACCCTGTACCAGGACATCGAGCTGGAGCACGAGCACACCGAGAAGCGCGTGCACCGGCTGTGGGAGATCTACGATCAACACGCACACGAGATCTCCATCGAGCCCGGGTCCTGGCTGGGCCGCTGGTACGGCGAGGACCGCCCGCTGGCCCGGGTCAACAGCGTGCACCACCAGGCCATCCGCAAGCTGGGGCGCGACCTGGTGGTGGAGGCGCGCTCGGTGCCCGACGGGATCGTCGAGGCGGTCCGCTACGCGCCCGAGGGCGACCGGCCGGCACCCTGGCTGTACGGCGTGCAGTGGCACCCCGAGTTCATGGCGCCGGCCGACCCGGCCCGGGTGGACGCCCACCAGCTGGAACCCGGCGTGCTGCTGCAGGCGTTCTTGCGGGCGGTGCAGGCGCACCGTAGTTGAGGACCGGCCGCCGTTGTACGATTGACCCGGGAGCACCCGATGCAGATCCGCAATCCCGCGACCGATGAGGTGATCGCCGACCCGCCCGCCGACTCGACGGCCACGGTGGCGGCCAAGTACAGCCGCGCCCGCGCGGCGCAACCGGCCTGGGCCCGCACCCCGCTCGAGCAGCGGCTGGCGGTGATCCGGCGCTTCAAGGACGCGCTGGCCGCGCAGAAGGATGCGCTGGCCCGGGTGCTGACCACCGAGGTGGGCAAACCCATCACCCAGTCGCGCAACGAGATCACCGCCATGGGTGGCCGGCTGGAGTTCTTCCTGCGCGAGACCCCCGGCGTGCTGGCCGACGAGGTGGTGCTGCGCGAGGGAGAGGGCGGCCGCCCCACTCTGGAAGAGACCATCCGCCACGAGCCGCTGGGCGTGGTGGCCAACGTCTCGGCCTGGAACTACCCCTATTTCGTCGGCTCGAACGTGTTCGTGCCGGCGCTTCTGACCGGCAACACCGTCCTTTACAAGCCGTCCGAATACGCCACCCAGACGGGGCTGCGCATCGGCCAGCTGCTGCACGAAAGCGGCGTGCCCGCCGACGCCTTCATCGTGCTGGTGGGCGGCGGCGAGGTGGGCGCGGCGCTGGCGGCCCAGCCGGTGGACGGGCTGTTCTTCACCGGCAGCTACGCCACCGGGCACAAGATCGCCCAGGCGGTGGCCGGGCGGTTCATCAAGCTGCAGCTCGAGCTGGGCGGCAAGGACCCGACCTACGTCTGCGACGACGCCGATCCGCGCGCGGCCGCCGAGAGCCTGGCCGACGGCGCCTTCTACAACACCGGCCAGAGCTGCTGCTCGGTCGAGCGCATCTACGTCCACCGGGCCATCGCCGCGCCCTTCATCGACGCCTTCGTCGAGACGGTGCGCGGGTTCAAGGTCGGCGACCCCCAGGACGACGCCACCTACATCGGCCCGCTGGCCCGCAAGCCGCAGCTGCAGGTGCTGGAAGAGCAGGTGCGGGACGCGCTGGGCAAGGGGGCCAAGCTCCTGTGCGGCGGCGAGCGGATCTCCCGATCGGGCGCTTACTTCCAGCCGACGGTGCTGACCCAGGTCAGCTCCGAGATGAAGGTGATGCGCGACGAGAGCTTCGGCCCGATCATCGGCCTGCAGGTGGTGGACAGCGACGAGGACGCCATCCGGCTGATGAATGACACCGAATATGGACTGACCGCGGGCGTGTACACGCGCGACCGGACGCGCGCCGAATCCATCCTCGGGCGGGTCGACGCGGGCAGCGTGTACTGGAACTGCTGCGACCGGGTCAGCCCCCGCCTGCCCTGGACCGGGCGGCGGCATTCGGGCATCGGCTCGACCCTCTCGACCCACGGCATCCGCACTTTTCTGCAGCCGAAAGCCTTCCACCTGCGCAGCCCCGCCTGAACCACCACCTGCGCGGTGTGGTAGACCTGGGGCATGCGGCTGGTGGGGACGATCGCGATCCATCTCGAGGGCAGCCTGGTCGAGCGGCAGCCGACGTTGTGGGAGAAGTTCAGGCAGAAGCTGGGCGGCCAGGTGGACCTGTCCACCGATACGGTGCGGGTCGAGCTGGAGGCCACCGCGGTGGTCGAGGCCGTCCGCCGGGCGCTGCAGCGGCTGAAGGTGACCAACGCCCTGTCGCTGGTGATCGACCAGACCGTGATCTTCCAGGACGTCCACGGCAAGACCGACGACCTGCCCGACCTGCTGATCGCCATATCCGAGCACGCCTCGGTGTTCGGGCGCGGGTTCAAGGAGCTGCGCTTCGCCGCCGAGCACGAGGAGGCGGGCCTGCACCTGGTGATCGAGACCCGCGCCCGCACCGAGCACCTGTCCAGCGAGCCGGCCGCGGTGGTGTCGGTGGGCGGCCGCATCCGCGCGCTGG
>JBKPRZ010000168.1:0-5833 GCA_046734815.1 Myxococcota bacterium
GCGCAGCGTCTGCCACGGGCGCGTCGGCCGCGCCGTCGGGGCGGGCATCGCCGGGCGCGTCCATGGGGCCGGCGTCCGGGGCCAGGCGGCCGGTGCCCCGGGCGGTGAAGGTCCGGGACATGTCGGGCCCCTCGGTCTGGCTGACCACCCCCGAAACCGTCTTGGCACCCACCGAGGTGGGAACGAACTGCAGGGTGACCACGCAGGTCTCCCCGATTCCCAGCCGCCGCCCGTTGCAGTTGGTGGTCGACTTGAACTCCGTGGACGGACCGAGGGTGGCCGAGAGCGGGGCGCTGACCTGGTCGCCGGTGTTGGTCACCACCACCACGTTGGTCCCCATGGCGCCGATGTTCACGGTGCCGAAGTCCAGATCGGTGGTCGACACCGCCAGCCGCGACCCCGGCGGCCCGTCGGGCGAAGGCGGGGGCCTATCCCCGACCCCGACGGGCGCATCGCGCTTGCCCCCACCATCGGCCGAGCCGCCCGAGCCACCGGAGCAAGCGAGCAGGAAGGCGGCCAAGGCGGCGCCGAAGACCAGGAGGAAACGCGCCATGGGCGATCTAGAGTATCGCGGCCGAGATCACCTTCCCACCCGAAATCGTCCGATCCAGCGCCGCCGGGTCCACGCCCGCGGCTGCGCCCACCGTCTTGGCCATCGCCGCCAGGGTCTCGGCGAAGGGGATGTCGCCGTTCTTCGCACCTGTCTTCGAGTCGATGCTGGTGGCGTAATAGTCGTTGGCCTTCGGCTCCAGCCCGCCCATCACCCCCGGCCGCACGTTCTTGCCCATCAGCACGGTGGCGTGGTGGCTGCCCCAGTGGTCGCGGCCGTTGATCCCGTTCTTCTTCAGGGTGCGGCCGAAGACGTTGTAGGCGGCGAAGGTGACCTTGTCCTGCAGCCCCGCCGCCTGCAAGGTGGCCCACAGCTGGGCAATCTGGGCGACCGCGGTCTCGTGCTGGGGCGCCTCGGAGCGGGCCAGGTCGGGGTCGACGTGGTTGTCGCCGCCGAAGGGGATGCGGATGGTGATGACCGGGCTGACGTTCATCTTGATCAGCGCCGCCGCGGCGACGATCTGCCCGTCGACCGCGTCGTTCTTGATGGCGCCCAGCATGTCAACCAGGTCCGAGCCCAGGGAGCGGGCCTGCCGCCGCGACAGCACCAGGCTGTCCAGGTACTGCAGCTGCGCGGGGGTGCCCTGCTCCTTCAGCAGGGAGTAGATCTCGTCGAGGCCGCTGTCTCGCACCTCCTGCAGCCGCATCAGCGGCGTGTTGGGGCGGGCCAGCAGATCGCGCAGCCCGGTGGGGGCGACGTTGGGCAGGTCGCGCCCGTCGATTGTCAAGATGTCGCCCGCTCCCGCCGACACCGGGTCGACCTGCACGGTGCCCAGACAGGACGCCAGTTGCTTGGCCACGATCGAGGGCAACATCTCGGACTTGGCGGTGGCCCCCATCAGGCGCAGCACCTTGGGCAGGTTGGCGTGGTTGTTGGTCAAGGTGGCGTGGTGGATGAACGCCGTCCGATCCAGCAACCACTGCGGCAACGTCGACCACACCTGCGCCGCGCGCACGGTCTGACCGCCCAGCGAGAAGTCGGTGCCGGCCATGCGCGGGTCGGGCGAGTGGGCGATGTCCGGGAAGTCGTAGGTGCCCGGCACGTTCGCGTTCAGCGGGTCGCCCGCCGAGCTGGTGCTGATGATCAGGTACTGGGCGCGGCTGCGGTCCCAGCAGGCCATCTCCTCGGCGCGCGCCGACAGCGGGCGGGCCAGGAACGAGACCGGCAGGCCGGTGGCCAGCGCACGCAGGCCGAAGGTGGTGGTGCCGAACAGGGTGTTCTTCAGAAGGGAGCGCCTGGTGTTCATCTTCATCTCCTGATTACAGACCCGACGAGATCGCCAGCGGGCTCGCGCACGCCAGGGTGAACACGGAGCGCAGGGCATCGGCCGGCGTCTCCTTGGCGGCGATCGCCTTGCCGTAGTTGCGGGCGAGGATGTCCTTCAGCTTCGGGGCCAGCGGGTCGCTGGCCGGCACGCCCATCAGCAAGGTGACGAACTCCTGGAAGGCGGCGTCCGCCGCGGTCACCTTCCAGCGGCTCTCGACCACCTGGCCCGCCACCGCCATGCACAGCTTCTCGGTGGCCGAGATGAAGAACAGATTCGGGTCGTGCGGGGTGACCGGGTGTTCGTCGGCCCGCGCGTAGCCCGAGCCGGGCAGCCCCAGCGACAGGTTGCGCAGCTGACCGGCCACCCGGGGCACGGTGCTCTCGCCGACCTGGTTGCACAGGTCGCGGTAGCCCAGCCGGTTGCCCAGCCGATCGCAGTAGTTGTCCCGGCGGGCGATGCTGAGCACCACCCCGGTCTTGGCCGAGGTGGCGGTGGGCTGGGCGTAGGTGACCAGCGGCGAGGAATACAGCTCGCGCACCAGGGTCTGGAAGTCGAAGTTGCTGGCGGTGAACACCTGCGCCACCCGCTGCAGCTCGGGGTCGTTCTCGTCGCAGGCGCTGGCGTTGGCCGCCTGGCACAGCTTCTGGGTCCAGCTGGTGGCAAAGCGCGGGTGCGTGGCCATGGCCGCGGCCAGCGCCGCCACGCCGTTGCCCCGCACGGTGCTGCCGTCGACATTGAACACCCCCTCGGGCGGCAGAGGCGGGTTCTTCGGGTCCAGGGTGGCCAGCTGCTGGAAGTAGGTCAGCGAATACGACTGCTTGTAAAAGTCGCGCATCGGATCCAGCACCTGGTGGCAGGCGAAGCAGACCGTGCCGGGCTGCGCGTGCTGGGCGTCGACGCTGGTCTCGCTGACCTGCACGGTGGTGTTGCGGTCGTCGAAGCTCTTGCCCAGGGCCACGATCAGCGCCTGGTTCACCGTCACCCGATACGAGTTGCTGGGGTTGGTGGGCCAGTTCGCGAAGAAGGCCAGGGTGGTCAGGAAGCCGACCCGCGGGGTGGCCAGCACCAGCTCGGTGGTCTTCGGGTCACGCATCTTCGGCAGCTCCCAGAAGATCGTGCGCTCCTCGCCCGCCCGCGGGGCGCGGATGCTGACCATGCGCCAGGTGTTCCAGTCCTCCGGAGAGAACAGGGTGGTGGCGGGGGGCGCGCCGTTGCAGTTGCGGCGGCTGCCGAACAGCGCCCGGAACACCGCCTGCACCGCCCCGGCGCCCATCACCACGATGGGATCGGCGCAGGGCATGTATTTGGTCGGGTCGGGCTGGGTGAAGGTGAACTTCATGAAGTTGGGCGAGGCCGGGTCGATGCTCTGCTCGAACGGGATCGGCGTGGCCGCGCCGGTGGCCGGGTCGGTGTTGGTGGTGAGGGTGAACTTGAAGTTCTTCGGGCCGCCGTACTTGGCCAGCAGCCACGAGCCGGCCGGCAGCACCTTGCCCAGATCGTCCTGCGGGACCGCGTCCATGTAGGCCAGGGCGGCCATCATGGGGACGTTGAGCATGAAACGGGTGGTGGTCACCGTCTCGGTGAAGGGCCGGTGCTCGTCGACCAGCGCGAGCACCGTGCGGGCGAAGCTCTCCTCCACGCTGCGGACCATCAGCCGCTGATCGGCGCCGCTGGCCCCGGCGCTGTTCAGCTGCAGCTGATCGTCGAGGTCGGCGGGCACCAGCTGGGTCTGCTGGAAGGCCTTCTTGAAGAACTCGAGCATCTTGGCGCGGAAGGTGGGCAGGGCCATCCACCCGTCGATCAGGCGCCGCAACGCTTGCGGGTCGGCGTTGACGGCGGCCAGCTCGTCGTCCTGCAGCGGCAGCCCGGTCAGCAGGTCCTTCACCTTCGCGGCGTAGGCCCGCGGCGGCAGCGGTTTGTAGGCCGGCGGGGTGGGCGTGTTCGGATCCGAGGGCGGCGGGCTCGAGCCCACGCCCCCCGAGCTGACGTGACAGGCGGCGACGGCGCACATCGCGAGGAGCAGCAGCCTGGGCCGGTTCTTCATGCCCCCGGCTGACAGCAACCAGCGCGCCAGAGATCGGCGGGTCGTGAACGCGGCGTCAGCGGCGAAAATCCCGCGTTTCGCGCGGACGCGGGACGGCGCCCACCCGGCGCCCCTGTAACAGCCCCTGTAACGTGTTACAGGGAGAAGGCCGGCAGGACCTGGGACTACCTTGGTATGATTCGCCCCGGTGGGGCTGCTTGCTCGACTGACCCGCGGTCTCGTCGGCGACGACCGACAGCGCATGGGCAAATACCGCGTCATCCGGCGTCTGGCCGAGGGCGGGATGGGCGAGATCTTTCTCGGCGTCGCCGAGGGTCAGTCCGGCTTCGAGAAGGTTGTGGTTTTGAAGCGCATCCTGTCGCAGAAGGTGGACGACCGTCAGGCGGTGCGGATGTTCCTGGACGAGGCGCGGCTGATGGCCGCCCTCAACCACCCCAACATCGTCCAGGTGTACGACTTCGGACTGTCCGACGGGGCGCACTTCTTCGCCATGGAGTACGTCCACGGCGAGGACCTCGGCCACATCATGAAGGCCGCCACCCTGGCCGACCGGCGGCTGCCGCTCGAGCTGGCCATCGGCGTGATCGCCGAGGCGGCGGCGGGCTTGCACTACGCGCACGAGAAGACCGGGCCCGACGGCGCCTCCCTGCAGATCGTCCACCGGGACATCTCGCCGTCGAACCTGCTGGTGTCTTACGACGGCGCGGTCAAGCTGACCGACTTCGGCATCGCCAAATGGTCCAAGCGCACCACCGAGACCCGCTACGGCGGCATCAAGGGCAAGATCGCCTACATGTCGCCCGAGCAGTGTCGCGCCGGCGCGCTCGATCGGCGCAGCGACGTGTTCGGGCTGGGCATCTTGCTGTACGAGCTGACCACCGGCACGCGCCTTTACCAGGGCAGCAGCGACTTTGCCGTGCTGGAGCAGATCGTCCACCAGGACGTGCCCCGGCCCTCCACCCGGCGCCCGGACTACCCGGCCGAGGTCGAGCAGATCGTGATGAAGGCGCTGGCCAAGGACCCGGCCCAGCGGCACGAGAACGCGCGCGAGCTGCAGCTGGAGCTGGAAGAATACGCGCTGGAGAACAAGCTGATGATCTCGGCGATGGCCCGGGCGGCCGAGATGGAGTCGATGTTCGGCACGCGGGTGGAGGCCTGGCGGGAGGCGGCCCAGGCCGGCCGCACCCTGGGCGAGCACCTGGCCGCCGAGAAGAGCCGCACGCGTCCGGAGATGGCCGAGACCTACGTGGCCGCCAGCCCGGACCCGCCTTCGGGCGGGCGTCGGCGGGTGCTGATGGGCGCGGGCGTGGCCCTGCTGGCCGGCGCCTCATCATTATTGTTGGTGCGGCGCCGACCAGCCTCGCTGTCCGCCGATCCGGCCACCGCTGCGCACACCACCGCCCCGGTGGCCCCCGCCGCTTCCAGCACCCCGGACCCCGCTGGCCTGGCTGGCCCTTCGCTCAGCGACGCTCCGGCCGCGGGACCGGTGGGCGACATCGCCCTCGAGCAGACCGCCGATCGGGCGGGCAGCAAGGCGACCCGACCGGCCCGCCCGCGCCGGCGCACCCACGCGTCCCGGTCGGCGGCCGCGCCGTCGCCGCCGCGCAAGCCGTGGGACCCCGACTCGATCTACCTTCCCTGAGAGGCCAGGTCTTCCGATGCGCACCTTCGCGTCCGTGATGGTCCTCGCCGCCGCCCTCGCGGGCGGGGCGGCGTGGGCCCAGGACGCCGGCGAGCCGAAGGCACACTTCGACCGCGGCGCCGCCCTGGCCGCCGAGCACAAGTACGACGAGGCGGCCCGGGAGTTCGAGGCGTCCTGGAACGCCGATCCCGGCAAGGACGCCCTGTTCGCCTGGGCGCAGGTCGAGCGCCTGGCCGGCCACTGCGAGGCCGCCGCGGCGCTGTACCGCCG
>JBKPRZ010000169.1:0-23180 GCA_046734815.1 Myxococcota bacterium
GTACTACTTCGAGGAGAAGAACCTCGAGGAGGCCGGGGCGGCGCTGGGGCTGTCAAAGTCCTGGGCCAGCCGCCTGCACGCCCGGGCGGTCGGGCTGCTGCGGGAGGCGCTCGCCGAGGAGTTGTGACGGGGCTCATCGAAAAAAAGACGCGACGCGGGCACCATCTGATAGAAGTTTCTTCCGGCAGCAGGCAACTTTTTCGAGGAAGGGTCGAAACCCCAACATGGACATCTCGAAGGCGGCAGGTGCAGTTGCGGCAAATCCCGCAGCCGAGGGGCCCAAGGCCGGTGGCGCCGGAGGCGCAGGCGCGCCCGAACGCCGTTTCGCGGACGTCCTGGACCAGGGGGGCGGCAGCTCCCCGGTGCATCACCCCCACCAGCCGACCCAGTTCTCGGCGCCGATCCTCGACCCGGGCATCGATGGAGGCATGAAGGTCGGTGGCGTGGGCCACCACGCTCGGCCCCACGAGGTCAGCCGCCGCCCCACTCTCGAGCTGATCGGCGAGCGCGCGGGCAACCCGCCCGGGGTCGATCCCGCCCAGGGTGGCTCGTCGTCCTGGAAGCAGATCGCCGAGACCACGATGAAGGCGGAAAGCCGCATGGACGCCATGATCCAGGCCGCCCGCAACGGCAAGTCCTTCAGCGCGTCGGAGCTGCTGGCCCTGCAGGTCGAGGTGTTCCGCTACTCGCAGACGGTCGAGGTCATCTCGCACTCGACCGACAAGCTGGTCGGCGCGGTCAAGCAGACCCTGGGCACCCAGGTCTGACCGGCGCCGCGTATCGTCCGGTCGCGGCCGGCGCCGCTGACTCGCCAGCGGCGCTATCTCCCCGTGACGGCCGTTTTGGTGCTAATTTCGCCCCCGTCATGCGCCGCGTATCCGTACTGTTTGCGTTTGCACTCCTGGTCTCCGCCTGCGACGTCCCGGTCCAGTACGCGCTGGACGAGGCCGCCGCCAACGAGGTGGTGACCGCGCTGGAGCGGGCCAACATCGCCGCCGCCAAGGCGCGCGAGGAAGGGGGCGGCAACGAGCCCACCTTCATGGTCACGGTGACCAACCGCGAGGACGTGCGGCGGGCCATCGAGCTGCTGCGCAACCAGGGCCTTCCGCGCATCAAGCGCTCGGGCCTGGCCGAGACGTACGGACAGCCCAGCCTGGTCCCCAGCGCCACCGAGGAGCGGGCGCGGTTCGTGCGCGCGCTGGGCAACGACATCGAACGCACGCTGGAGACCATCGACGGCGTGGTGAGCGCGCGCGTTCACCTGGTGCCGCCCGAGACCGATCCGCTATCCCCCGACGCCAAGGCCCGCGTCGAAGCCCAGGCGGGCGTGCTGATCAAGATGCGCTTCGGGTACGAGTTCCCGCTCAGCGGCCCCGACATCCAGAAGCTGGTGGCCGGCGCGGTGGGCGGCCTCAAGCCGCAGAACGTTTCGGTGGTTGTCACCCAGGCGCCCAACTGGGCCTCCGGCGGACAGACCTCGCTCATCTCCATCGGCCCGATCCGCATGACCCCCGGCAGCCGCACCCTGCTCTTCTCCGCCCTGCTCATCGTGCTGGGCGTGGTGGCCGTGCTGGCCCTGGTCCTCCTCCTGATGGCCCGCCGCCTCGCCGCCGCCCAGCGCGCCCTCGCCAGCCGAAGATAGACCGGCGCGAAGCGCCCTCTTCCCCGCCCCCGCTATTCGCCGAGCTTCTTCTTCAGCTCGGCGAGGGCGTCGTCGACGGACTTGTCCTCGGTCAGTGCGCGCAGCTTGCGGTCGGTCTCGCGGCGCTCGGGGGTGTCGCCGGACAGTTCCTCGGCCAGGCCGGCCTCGGCCTCGACGGCGTCGATCTTGCCGGACATGCGCTCGAATTCCTGGAAGGCGGAGGTCTTGACCGAGGTCGGGCTGGCGCCCTTGGCGGCGCGGGCCTTCTCCTTCAAGGTGCCCTCGCGCATCTTCACTTCCTTGACCCGCGCCTCCAGCGCTTTCAGCCCGGCGGTCAGCTGGTCGACGTAGGTCTTCTGATCCTGCAGCGACTTCTCGGTCTCCAGGCGTTCGGCCTCCTTCTCGGCCTTGCGCTTGAGCGCCTCGCGCGCGAGGGCATCGTCACCGGCCTTGACCGCCTTCATGGCGTGCTCTTCCCAGGTGCTCACCTCGCCCGCCAGCTGCTCGACCCGCTTGGCCAGGCGCTTCTCCTCGGCCATGCACTGGGCGACCTCGGTCCGCGCCTGGCGCGCGGAATCCTCCATGTCGCGGATCATCTGGCCAATCTCCTTGGCCGGGTCCTGCATGGAGTCGATCAGGTCGTTGACGTTGGACTTGATGAGGGTCGAGAGCCTTCCGAGGACACCCATGTCACGCGCCCCTTTCGTCGCAAAATCAATCTGGCGCCCTGAGAATACATCCGGGGTCGCGTGCGGGCCAGAGAGCCTGGTACCCTTTTGCACACCGATGACTCTGGCGGAAATTGCCGGTCAGGAGCACGCGCTGGCGGTGCTCCGGCGCGCCCTGACGGGCAACCGTCTGGCGCACGCCTACCTGTTCGACGGGCCGCCCGGGGTGGGGAAGGCGCGGACGGCGCTGGCGCTGGGCCTGGCGCTGGCCTGCCCCCAGGCCCCCGGCGAGGGCTGCGGCCGCTGCGAGATCTGCCGGCGCGTTCTGGCCGGCAATCATCCCGACGTGATGCTGTTCGACGCCGCCCAGCTGCAGGAGCTGGCCCGGGCCTCGGCCGAGAAGAGCGCGGTCAAATACGCCGCCCGCAACCTGTTCCCCTACGCGCTGTCGGCGCCCCACGAGGCGAAGGCGCGCCTGCTGGTCATCGACAACGCCGACGAGATGAGCCCGGACGTGCAGAACACGCTGCTCAAGACGCTGGAGGAGCCCCGGGCGTCGGTGCACATCGTGCTGGTCACCTCGGCGCGCGACCGGCTGCTGCCCACCATCCTGTCGCGCACGCAGCGGGTGCGCTTCGTGGCGGTGCGGACCGCGGTGCTGCAGCAGATCGCCGAGCGGGCCGGGGTGCCGGAGGACCGGCGCGGGCTGGCCGCATCGCTGGCCGGCGGCTCGGTCGCGCGGCTGCTGCAGCTGGCGCAGGACGAGTCGGGGGTGGGTCCCTGGGCCGAGCTGGAGGCGCTGAGGCGAGGGGCCGCCGGCGCGGAGGCGGGAGGGCTGTTCGACACCGCCGCCGGGCTGGGCGACAAGGAGGGCAAGCAGCGGCTGCCCGAGGTGCTGGCCCTGGCGGCCGGGTTCTACCGGGACGTGCTGGTGTCGGCGGTGGGCTCGACCGACCTGGTGGTGCTGCGCGAGCGCGCCCAGGAGATCGAGCGGCTGGCCGAACAGGCCCGGTCCGGCGGGGGCCTGCTGCGGCTGCGGCAGGCGCTGCGGGCGGTGCTGGAGGCGCAGGAGGCGCTGGACGGAAACGTGAACGCGGTATCCGCGCTGGAGCACCTGATGTTCGAGATGCGCGCCTGCGAGCGGAGCGGGGGGGCGTGAGCGACGAGCGCGAGCGGGAGGCGCTGGCCTTCGCCCGCGACCGCGCCCGCGAGCTGCACCTGCCGGTCAAGCTGTTCCGGGTCGAGATCGGCGCCGACGACCGGATGGTCTTTTACCTGTCGGGCGAACGCCGGCTGGACCTCAAGGGGCTGTTGCTGGCGCTGGCCGAGCGCTTCCCCGATCGCTTCGAGGTGCGGCAGGTGGGTGTGCGGGACGAGGCCAAGATGGTGGGCGGGATCGGGTCCTGCGGGCGCGAGCTCTGCTGCACCACCTTCTTGCCGCGGTTCGCGCCGGTGACCATCCGGATGGCCAAGGACCAGCACCTGGCCCTGAACCCCGGCCGGGTGGCGGGCCAGTGCGGCCGCCTCAAGTGCTGTCTGGTCTACGAGCACGCCCAGTACGTGGAATCGACCCGCTCCCCGGGCACCACCGACGACGGCTCGCCCCCGCGCTCGGAGCCGTGAGGTGAGGTAATGTGAAGGGGATGTCCGGGCCCTTTTACGTCACCACGCCCATCTACTACGTCAACTCGGTCCCCCACCTGGGGACCTTCTACACCACCGTGGTGGCCGACGCGCTGGCGCGCTTTCACCGCGCGCGGGCCCAGGACGAGGGCGGCGACAGCCCCACCTTCTTCCTGACCGGCCTGGACGAGCACGGCCAGCGCATCGAACGGATCGCCCGCGAGCGCGGCGAGCCGCCGCAGACCTACTGCGACGAGGTGGCGGCCAAGTTCCAGGCCACCTGGCGGCGCGCGGAGATCTCGTACGACAACTTCATCCGCACCACCGAGGAACGCCACCGGCTGTCGGTGACCGAGATGTGGCGGCGCCTGGTCAACAAGGGCGACATCTACGCGGCCGACTACGAAGGTCTCTACTGCGAGGGCTGCGAGGAGTGGAAGACCGACGACGAGCTGGTGGTCGAGGGCGGGGTCAAGCTCTGTCCCACCCACAAGCGGCCGGTGGAGAAGGTCAAGGAGAAGAACTACTTCTTCAAGCTGTCGGCCTATCAGCAGCCGCTGCTGGATTTCTACGCCGCCCACCCGCAGTTCGTCCGGCCGGAGTCGCGGCTGAACGAGGTGCGCTCGTTCGTGGCGGGTGGGCTGCGCGATCTGTCGGTGTCGCGCATGTCGGTCAAGTGGGGCATCCCGGTGCCCGAGGACCGGGCCCACACCATCTATGTCTGGATCGACGCGCTCACCAACTACGTGACCGCGCTGGGCGGCCCGCGCGCGGTGGAGAACGACGCGCGCGCGCGGCAGCTGTGGGGAGCCAGCCACCACCTCATCGCCAAGGACATCCTGCGTTTTCACGCCGTGTACTGGCCGGCGATGTTGATGTCGGCGGGGCTGCCGCCGCCGAAGGCCATCTTCTGCCATGGTTACCTCACGGTGAAGGGGCAGAAGATCTCCAAGTCCATCCCCGCCACCCGGGTCGATCCCAACCTGATCGCCGATGACCTGGGTGTCGATCCACTGCGCTATTTCGTTCTGCGCGAATACACCCTGGGCGCGGACGGCGATTTCAGCTACGAGGCGCTGCTGCAGCGGTACGAATCGGATCTGGGAAACGACCTGGGGAACCTGCTCAACCGCACGGTGTCGCTGGCCCGGCAGCTGCCCAGCGCCCCCTACCTGCCGGCGCGCTCACCCCACCCCGACGATCCGCCCAGCGAGGACGAGCAGGGGCTGCGCGCAGCGGTGGCCAAGGCGGTCAACGACGCCACCGCGGCCTGGGAGGACTTCGCTCCGGGCCGGGCCCTGGAGGCGGTGTGGGGGCTGATCCGCCGCGCCAACAGCTACGTCGACAAGACCGCCCCCTGGAAGCTGTCCAAGGCCGCTGCCTGGGAAGACCTGAACCGGGTGCTGTCGAACACCTGCGAGGCGATCCGACGCGCGGCCATCATGGTGGTGCCGGCCATGCCGTCGGCGGCGCGCGAGATCCTGGGGCAGATCGGCCGGCGCGACGACTACGGCCACTGGCCCGGGCCCGAGTGGACCGGCTGGCCCGGCGGCACCCTGGAAGACCCCCGGCCGGTGTTTCCGCGGTTCGATCCCGACCGGCAGGCCGCGCTGATCAGCAAGTGGGTGGGCGAGGCGGTGCCCGCCGCTGCCGCCGCTCCTGCCCCCACCGCCCCCGCGCCCGCAGCGGCGGCATCGGGCGACGGCACCATCAGCATCGACGAGTTCGCGCGTATCGACCTGCGGGCGGCGCGGGTGCTCACCGCCGAACGGGTGCCCAAGACCGACAAGCTGATGAAGCTGACCCTGGACCTGGGCAGCGAGCAACGCACGGTGGTGTCCGGCATCGCCGACCGTTACCTGCCCGAGCAGCTGGTCGGTCGCACGGTCGTTTACCTGGCCAACCTCAAGCCCACCAAGCTCCGCGGGGTGCTGTCGCAGGGCATGATCCTGGCGGCGGGCGACGACAAGGTGCTGGGGTTGCTCTCCGTCGACCAGGACCTTTCGGAGGTCCCCCCGGGATCGCGCATCCGCTGAAAAAAAATATGTTATCCAAAGGGGATGCCTTCAGCAAAACCGGCCATCCCTGCGGGTGGCGAGACGATCCGCATGAACTCCTCCGGCAAGCTGGAGGTACCGGATCGTCCCATCATTCCCTTCATCGAAGGTGACGGCACCGGCCCCGACATCTGGCGCGCCTCGGTCCGCGTGCTGGACGCGGCGGTCGAGAAGGTGTTCGGCGGCAAGAAGAAGATCGCCTGGGCGGAGGTCTACGCCGGCGAGAAGTCCAAGAACATGTTCGACACCTGGCTGCCCGACGAGACCCTGGATGCCTTCAAGACCTACCTGGTCGGCATCAAGGGGCCGCTCACCACTCCGGTGGGCGGCGGCATCCGCTCGCTGAACGTGGCCATCCGGCAGATGCTGGATCTGTACGTCTGCCTGCGGCCGGTCCGCTATTTCGCGGGCGTGCCCTCGCCGGTCAAACATCCCGAGAAGGTCCACATGGTGATCTTCCGCGAGAACACCGAGGACATCTATGCCGGCATCGAGTGGGCGGCCGAGACGCCCGAGGCGGCGAAGGTGATCGAGTGGCTGAACAAGGAGATGGGGGTCAAGAAGATCCGCTTCCCCGCCACCTCGGCGATCGGGATCAAGCCGGTGTCGCGCGAGGGGTCCGAGCGGCTGATCCGGGCGGCCCTCGACTACGCCGTGCGCACCAAACGCAAGAGCGTCACCCTGGTGCACAAGGGCAACATCATGAAGTTCACCGAGGGCGGCTTCCGCGACTGGGGCTATGCCCTGGCCAAGCGGGACTACGCCGGCAAGGTGATCGGCTGGGACGACTGCGGCGGCAAGCCGCCGGCCGGCCAGGTGCTGCTGAAGGACTCGATCGCCGACATCACCCTGCAGCAGGTGCTGACCCGGCCGGACGAGTTCGACGTGATCGCCACCATGAACCTCAACGGCGACTACCTGTCGGACGCGCTGGCGGCCCAGGTGGGCGGGATCGGCATCGCGCCGGGGGGCAACATCAACTACCTCACGGGACACGCCGTGTTCGAGGCCACCCACGGCACCGCGCCCAAATACGCCAACCAGGACAAGGTCAACCCGGGCTCGGTCATCCTCTCGGGCGTGATGATGCTCGAGCACCTGGGCTGGACCGGGGCCGCCGGGGCGGTCGAGCGGGCGCTGGAGAAGACGATCGCGCAGAAGACGGTGACCTACGACTTCGCGCGTCTCATGGAGGGGGCCAAGGAGGTCTCCTGCTCCGAGTTCGGCAACCGGATCATCGGCAATCTTTGACGTTGGGACCCTCAGAGGGTCCCAAACCCTCCGCCAACGCGTGAGTTAGCGAGTTAGCCGCAGCCGGGGGGTGGGCTTTCGGCCTGACCCCCCTGGTTTTTTGCGTTACCCTGGAGCTTCGGTATGCGGTGTTCGGCCTGTGGCTCCGACAGTGCTCCAGCGGCCCGCTTCTGTGCGTCCTGCGGGCGGCCGCTGGCGCCGGCGGCGCCCGAGCCCCCTCCCCCACCGGCGCCGCCGCCCTACCAGCCGCCGCCCTACCAGGCGCCCCAGCAGCCGCATCCCCATCATCCCCCCACCGCGCTGCAGGTGAACCTGCACCTGCAGGGTGGGCTGCCGGCGCCGATCCGGCGCGGCGTGTACTGCGCTTCGTGCCAGCAGCGGACCGTGCCGGTGCCCTATTTTTCCCGGGGGATCAACATCGCCAAGCTGGCGGTCCTGCTGCCCTTCACCTTCGTCGGGCCGCTGCTGTTCTTCCTGATCCGCAAGGACCGCCTGGTCTGCTCCTGGTGCCGCTCGCTGCTGCCGGGGGACGTGCCGCTGCCGCTGCTCGACGCCTTCGAGTCGGCGCCCTCGGCGCTGAGCGAGCGCGGGATGATTCCCTACGGCGAGCAGGGGGCGCTGGCCCACCGCGGATCCAGCGCGCTCGACTGGGGCCAGGGCGACGTCGGCCACGAGATCGCCCACCTCGAGCGGCGCAGCCGGCGCAACAAGCGCCGCTCCTGGACCCTGGGCATCATGACCGCGGTCATGGCCGGGCTGGGCGGGATGGCGGCCGGCGGCGCGGGCACCGAGCCCACCACCTTCCTGTTCGTGATGAGCGGTCTGTCCGGGGCGGGCGCGCTGATGAGCGCGCAGCGAGGTAAACGTTTCGGGTCGGAGGCGGCGTCCAAGCGCCAGCGGCAGCGGGTGCTGGAGGTGCTGGCGCTGGCGCGTGCGCAGGGCGGGCGGCTGAACGTCACCCTGGTGGCCTCGCACATGTCGCTGGATTTGCGCGAGGCCGAGGCCCTGCTCGACAGCATGGTCGACGGCCGCCGCGTGGATGTCCATGTAGACGACCAGGGTCGGATGACCTACGTCTTCCCGGAACTGACACCCTAGCCAAAAAACCATCTCGGCTATTGGCTTTTGCCGGGCGAGGCGCTAGGAAACGGGGTCCTGTCCGTCATCTGATCTGATCCGCGTTCCTCGGAGGAATCGCCATGCCCGCTCGCAAGAAGATCGCGCTCATCGGCGCCGGTAACATCGGGGGAGAGCTGGCCGCGCTCGCGGCCCGCCAGGAGTTGGGGGATGTCCTGCTGTTCGACATCCCGGACAAGCTCGGGGTGGCCCAGGGCAAAGCGCTGGACCTCGAGCAGAACGGATCGGTGCTGGGCTACGACGTCTCGGTCCGGGGGACCGCCAGCTGGGACGACTGCGCCGGCTCCGACGTGGTCATCATCACCGCGGGCGTGCCGCGCAAGCCGGGCATGTCGCGCGACGACCTGCTGAGCATCAACCTCAAGATCATCCGCGGCGTCGCCGAGAACCTGAAGTCGAAGTGCCCCAACGCCTTCGTCATCGTGGTCTCCAACCCGCTGGACGCGATGGTGTACGAGCTGAAGAAGGTGACCGGCTTCCCGCGCGAACGGGTGGTGGGGATGGCCGGCGTGCTCGACTCGGCCCGCCTGCAGCTTTTCCTGGCTCGCGAGGCGGGTGTCTCGGTCAAGGACGTGCGCGCGATGGTGCTGGGCGGCCACGGCGACACCATGGTGCCGGTCACCAGCTACTGCACCATCAACGGCGTGCCCGCCCGGCAGCTGATCGCCGCCGACAAGCTGGCCGCCATCGTCGACCGGACCCGCAACGGCGGGGGCGAGATCGTCAAGCTGATGGGCACCAGCGCGTTCTACGCGCCGGCCTCGGCCGCCATCCAGATGGCCTCGGCCTACCTCAAGGACGAAAAGCGCCTGCTGCCCTCGGCCGCGTACCTGGACGGCGAATACGGGTACAAGGACCTCTACATGGGCGTGCCGGTGGTGATCGGCGGCAAGGGCGTCGAGAAGATCGTCACCATCGAGCTCAACGCCGAGGAGAAGGCGATGCTCGACAAGTCGGCGGCGGCGGTGCGCGAGCTGATCGAGGCCTCCAAGAAACTGTAGGCGAGCTGTAGCCGGCGCGGGACCGGCCCGAGGAGAAAGATGAAGATCCACGAGTACCAGGCCAAGGACATCCTGCGGCGATACGCGGTCCCGGTGCCCCTGGCAGTCCCGGCCTTCTCGCTGGGCGAGGTCGACCGCGCCTACAAGGAGATCACCACCGCCACCGGCAGCGACGTGGTGGTGGTCAAGGCCCAGATCCACGCCGGCGGGCGCGGCAAGGGTGGCGGCGTGAAGGTGGTCAAGGGGGCCGAGGCCGCGCACGAGACGGCCAAGAAGATGCTGGGCATGACCCTGGTGACGCCGCAGACCGGGCCCGGTGGCCGGGTGGTCAAGCGCCTGCTCATCGAGCAGGGCGTGAACATCGCCAAGGAGCTGTACGCCGGAATGCTGGTCGACCGCGGCAGCGGCAAGGTGGTGGTCATGGCCTCCTCCGAGGGCGGCATGGACATCGAGGAGGTGGCCGCCAGGTCGCCCGAGAAGATCCTGCGCGAGCTGGTCGACCCGGTGCTGGGGCTGGCGCCCTACCAGGCCCGCAACCTGGCCTACGGGCTGGGGCTCAAGGGCGACGCGGCCAAGAACGCGGCTTCCTTCCTGCTGCGGCTTTACCAGGCCTTCATGGAGGTGGACGGCTCGCTGGCCGAGATCAACCCGCTGGTGGTGACGGCCGACGGCAAGGTGCTGGCCCTCGACTGCAAGATGAACTTCGACGACAACGCCATGTTCCGCCACCGCGAGCTGGAGGACCTGCGCGATCTCGACGAGGAGGACCCGGCCGAGATCGAGGCCAAGAAGTTCGATCTGAACTTCATCAAGCTGGACGGCACCATCGGCTGCATGGTCAACGGCGCCGGCCTGGCCATGGCCACCATGGACATCATCAAGCACTTCGGCGGACAGCCGGCCAACTTCCTGGACGTGGGCGGCGGCGCCAGCACCGAGAAGGTGACGGCGGCGTTCAAGATCATCACCGCCGACCCGGCGGTGAAGGGGATCTTCGTCAACATCTTCGGCGGGATCATGAAGTGCGACGTCATCGCCGACGGCGTGATCGCGGCGGTCAAGGAGGTGGGCCTCAAGGTGCCGCTGGTGGTGCGGCTGGAGGGCACCAACGTCGAGCTGGGCAAGAAGCGCCTGTCCGATTCCGGGCTGGCGGTCACCACCTCCAGCGACATGGCCGACGGAGCCAAGAAGGTGGTGGCGCTGGCGGGCGGCGCGGCCGCGGTGAAAGGCTGAAACGATGTCCATCCTCGTCGGCAAGAACACCAAGGTCATCGTCCAGGGGCTCACCGGTTCGGCCGGGACCTTCCACGCCAAGCAGATGCGTGAATACGGCACCGCCGTCGTCGGCGGGGTCACGCCCGGCAAGGGCGGCACCGTGCACGAGGGCTTCCCGGTCTTCGACACGGTCGCGGAGGCGGTGGCCAGGACGGGCGCCAACGCCTCGGTCATCTACGTGCCGCCGCCCGGCGCCGCCGACGCCATCGTCGAGGCGGCGTCCGCGGGCATCGAGGTGATCGTCTGCATCACCGAGGGCATCCCCATCCTGGACATGGTCCGGGCCAGGCGCGCGCTGGGGGCCCACCCCCGCTCGCTGCTGGTGGGGCCCAACTGCCCGGGGGTGATCACGCCGGGCGAGTGCAAGATCGGGATCATGCCCGGCTACATCCACACGCCGGGGCCGGTGGGGATCGTGTCGCGGTCGGGGACCCTGACCTACGAGGCGGCTCACCAGCTGAGCGCGCTGGGGATCGGCCAGTCCACCGCGGTCGGCATCGGCGGCGACCCGGTCAAGGGCTTCGACTTCATCGACTGCCTCAGCCGGTTCGAGGCCGATCCGCAGACCAAGGCGGTGCTGATGATCGGTGAGATCGGCGGGACGTCCGAGGAAGAGGCGGCCCGGTACGTGAAGCAGAACATGAAGAAGCCGGTGGCGGCGTTCATCGCCGGGGTGACGGCGCCGCCGGGGCGGCGCATGGGTCACGCCGGCGCGATCATCAGCGGCGGCAAGGGCAGCGCGACCGACAAGATCGCGGCCCTGCGCGAGGCCGGGATCGCGGTGGCGCAGACGCCCGCCGAGCTGGGCAAGACGGTGGCGCCGCTGCTGCGCTGAGGGGAAGGGGAGGAGGACGACATGGCCAACGAGAGGACCTTCGGGATCATCAAGCCGGACGCGGTGGCGAAGAACGCCGTCGGCGGGGTGATCGCGCTGATCGAGCAGAGCGGGCTGAAGATCGTGGGGCTGCGGCTGACCCGGTTGAGCCCGGCGCAGGCGGAGGGCTTTTACGCCGTCCACAAGGACCGGCCCTTCTTCAAGTCTCTGGTGGCGTTCATGACCTCCGGGCCCTGCGTGGTCATGGCCCTGGAGGGGGACAGCGCCATCACGCGCTACCGCGAGCTGATGGGACCGACCGACTCGCGCAAGGCGCCCGCCGGGACCATCCGCAACAAGTACGGCACCGACATCGAGAAGAACGCGGTGCACGGCAGCGACGGTCCGGACACGGCGCGCTTCGAGCTGGGGTATTTCTTCCCCGGGCACGAGCTGCTGTAGCGGTTCGCCAGAGACGGGACGCACGCGCTATCGCCCGGGGCCGCGGACCGGCGGGCCTCCGGGCGGCGAATCTGCGTCCCGACGGAGAGCGGGCGCACGTGAATCGCGCGATGCTGCTGTGCGGCTTCGGGCGCGCACATGTTACGTTTTGACGGTCCACTCTGGAGGTGCCTCATGGTCCGGTGCGCGTGCGCGTTCGTCCTCGGGCTGCTGGTCTCGATGAGTCGGCCGCCGTCGGCGTCGGCCGAGGAGGGGTTTCGTTGCGGGACTGGCCGCCTGGTGATCACCGGCGACCACATGGCCGAGGTGCGCAACAAGTGCGGCGAGCCCGACTCGGCCGGGCAGCGGGTGGAAAAGCGCAGGCTCAAGGAGAAGGTGCGCCGCTGGTCGGGCGGGGTTTCCGAGGAAGTCAGCGAGGAGCGGGAGGTCGAGATCGTGCTCGACGAGTGGGTCTATGACCTGGGGCCGCGGCGGTTCCTGCAGATGGTCACCTTCGAGAACGGGCGGGTCGTGCTGACGACGACCGGCCGCGAGCGCGGCGCCAAGGGCCGGTAGCGGCCGAGCACCGCCGGGATTTTCGCGGCCGACCGCGGTGGGGGGCGCCGCGGCGGGCGTGTATACTTCGCCGCTGCCGTGGACCTGCGATCGTTGATGCCGGCCGAGCTCGCCGAGCGCGTGAAGGCGCGCGGGGAGGCGGTTTACCGGGCCGAGCAGGTGTTCCGCTGGTTGCACGGCACCGGGGCGGCGGGGGTGCAGGCCGACGGCGCCACCCGGTCGCTGCGCGGGAAGACCAACGTGCCGGCCGAGCTGCGCGAGGCGCTGGTGGCGGAGGCGCCGCTGCGGCCGCTGGCGCTGGACCTGATGCAGGAGGCGCGCGACGGCACCCGGAAGCTGCGCTTTCAGACCTTCGACGGCAAGTCGATCGAGTCGGTGCTGATCCCGGACGACAAGCCCGAGCGTGGCAAGCTCACCCTGTGCATCTCCTCGCAGGTGGGCTGCGCGCTGGACTGTCAGTTCTGTGCCACCGCGACCCTGGGATTTTCCCGGCACCTGTCGGCCGGTGAGATCGTCGAGCAGGTGTATCACGCCACCGCCATCGCCGGGCGCCGGCCCACCAACATCGTGTTCATGGGGATGGGCGAGCCGCTGCACAACCTGGCCAACGTCACCCGCGCCTTCTCGCTGCTGCTGCATCCCTGGGGGGCGGCGTTCTCGCCCCGGCGGATCACGGTGTCCACCGTGGGGCTGGTGAGCGGGATCGAGCAGCTGGGGCAGATGTCGCCCGCCCCCAACCTGGCCATCTCCCTCAACGCCACCAGCGACGAGGTCCGCGACCGGATCATGCCGGTCAACAAGCGCTGGCCCATCGCCCAGCTGCTGGACGCCGCCCGCCGCTTCCCGCTCGCGCACGGCCGGCGCGTGACCTTCGAATACGTGATGCTCGCCGGGGTCAACGACACCGAGGGCGACGCCGTCCGCCTGCCCGCCCTGTTGCGCGGGATCCCCTCGAAGGTGAATCTGATCCCCTGGAATCCGTTCGCCGGCCCGATGTTCCAGCGGCCCGACGAGGCCCACATCCTGCGCTTCCAGACCGCCCTGCGTGCCGGCGGCTTGCCGGTCTACATCCGTACCCCGCGCGGTGACGACATCGACGCCGCCTGCGGCCAGCTGGCCGCGCGCCCGGCCGCTGGATCGCTGATCAACCTGCGCCCCACCCCGCCGCCGGCACGCGCCTGACAGCGACGGAAAGCGGGGACCCGCCCGGCTACCCAGCGGGGCGGCCTGATGGTATCCATTCGCCTGCATGTCCGTCCGCGCGGGGGCCAAGATACGCCCAGGAAGAAACCCGACCGCGACCGTTGGTCGGAAGGGAGAGCAGCTCCCGGGGCAGGTCGGTGACGAGCTGACCCAGGCCCGCGAGCTGGGCATCGACACCTGCGGCCGGATCGCGGAGTTCTGGGGATTCACCCGCACCATGGGGCGGGCCTTCGGAACGCTGTATCTGTCGCCCGAGCCGCTCACCCAGCTGGAGATCCAGAAGCGGCTGGGGATCTCCGCGGGCAGCGCCTCGATGACCCTGGCCGCGCTGGTGCGCTGGGGCGTGGCCCACAAGGTGTGGGTCCGCGGCCAGCGCCGCGATCACTACCGGGCGGAGACCGACTTCTGGAAGATGATCTCGGGGGTGCTCAACGAACGCGAGCGGCGCGAGATCTCGGCCGCGCTGGACCTGGTGGCCAAGGCCGAGACCCGCGCCCGATCGGCGCGCCGAAACGCCCCGGCAACCGTGCGCGCCGACATCGATTTCACCCTGCAGCGGCTGGAACGGCTGCACGAGATCTACCGGATGGGCGAGGTCATGCTCGACATGTTGCTGGGGCACATGAAGCTCGACGTCGGCCGCTTTCGCGGGGTATTGAAGGCGTGAATCCAGCGATCTTCCAGGGGGGTTGCGTTCTTTCAATTCTTTTTGAATATTTCAAATGTTCAGAGGACCCATGGCGCCCAACCCGCCCGCTGCCGCCGCCATCCAGCCGGTTCCCACCGGGGAGACCCGCATGACCGACGCAGGTCTGTTCGACCTGATCGCGCCCGACCTGCAGAAGGTCGAGGAGCTGCTGCGAGACCGTCTGCACAGCGCCATCGGTACCATACCCGACGTGGGAGCCCATCTCCTGCTGGCGGGGGGCAAGCGGCTGCGCCCTGTCATCGCCGCGCTGGCGGCTCGCGCCACCGGGGCCGATCCCGGCCTGGCCCTGGCGGTCGGGTGCGCCGCCGAGCTGATCCACACCGCCACGCTGTATCACGACGACGTGGTGGACGACGGGCGCGTGCGCCGCGGCCGGCCGGCTGCGCGGATGGTGTTCGGCAACGGCATCGTGGTGCTGGTGGGCGACTTCTGCCTGGCCCGCGCGCTGGAGACGGTGGCCAATACCGGCTCGCTGCCGCTGGTGCAGTCGCTGGCTGCCACCGTGACCGAGATGGCCGAGGGCGAGGTGGCGCAGCTGGAGCGCGCCGGCAACCCCGAGGTCACCACCGCGGAATATTTCGACGTCATCGACCGCAAGACCGCCTCGCTGATCGCCTGGTGCGCGCGGGTGGGCGGGGCCCTGCCGCCCGCGCTGGACCGGCCCATGTCCCGCTTCGGGCGGGCGGTCGGCCGCGCCTTCCAGATCGCCGACGACATCCTGGACTGCGCCGGCGTGGAATCGGTGACCGGCAAGTCGGTGGGCCACGACCTCACCGAGGGCAAGCTCACCTTGCCGGTGCTCCTGGCCTGCGACGCCGACCCGCAGGTGCGCGCGCGCATCCGCCGCGACCTGGGCGAGGGCGGCATCTCCGCCGCGGCGGCGCAGGAGCTGCTGGAGCTGGTGCGCAAGGCCGGCGGGGTGGACCGCGCACGCGCCCGCGCGCACGCCATCGCCGGCGAGGCCCTGGCCGAGCTGCAGGTGCTGGCGCCCTCGCGCTACCGGGATGCGCTGGCCGACCTGACCCGCCTGTCGGTGGAGCGGGTGTCCTGATGACCACCTCCGCGCCGGCGCCACCGCCTGCCCCGCCCGTCGACGTGCGCGGGATGTTCGACCGGATCGCCGGGCGCTACGACGCCGCCAACCGGGTGATGTCGGTGGGCATCGATCTGATGTGGCGGCGGCAGGCCATGCGCGCGTTGCTGGCCGAGGTCGCGCAAGGGGCGCGGGTGCTGGACCTGGGCGCGGGCACCCTGGACGGCGCGCTGGAGATCGTGCGGCGGCGTCCGGACGTCGAGGTGGTGGCGGCCGACTTCGCCCGGGAGATGCTGAAGGTGGGTCGGGGCAAGCTGGCGCCCGGGGCGCGCATCGCCACCCACGCCGCCGACGGGCACCAGCTGCCCTACCGCGACGGCGCCTTCGCCGGGGCCTTCTCCGGCTTCTGCGTGCGCAACCTGACCGACCTGCCGCGCGCGATGGCCGAGCTGCGCCGGGTGGTCCAGCCCGGCGGCAAGGTGGTCATCCTCGAGTTCTTCCGACCGCGCCGGCAGCGCCTGTTCTTCGACCGCCTGTACAACGGCCGTCTGCTGCCGCTGATCGGCTGGGCGGTGACCGGCGACCGCGACGCCTACCGCTACCTGCCCCGCTCCATCGAAGCATTCCTATCGCGCGACCAGTTCGAGCAGACCCTGGTGCGGGCCGGGTTCGCCCGGGTGCAGGGGCGCGACCTCTTTCCCGGGGGGGTGTCCTCCCTGGTGGTGGGGCAGTGAAGCTGGTGGTCGCCGTGGGCGGAGCCTCGGGGTCGATCTACGCCAAGCGGCTGCTCGACAACCTGGCCCGCATGGACCCCGGCAACCTGGAGGTGGGGCTCTGTTTCTCCCGCTCCGGCGAGCAGGTCTGGCAACACGAGATCGGCCAGCCGCCCCAGTACCCGTTCCGCCGCTACAAGCTCGACGACTTCCGCGCGCCCTTCGCTTCGGGCTCGGCGGGCTGGGACGCCATGGTGGTGATCCCCTGCTCGACCGGCGGCCTGGCCCGGATCGCGCATGGCATGTCCGAGGACCTCATCGGGCGCGCCGCCGATGTCATGCTGAAGGAGCGCCGCCGGCTGGTCCTGGTGGTGCGGGAGACCCCGCTGTCGCTGGTGCACCTGGAGAACATGCTGGCGGTCACCCGGGCGGGCGCGGTGGTGCTTCCGGCCTCACCTTCGTTCTATTCGCACCCGACCGACCTGGAAGCGCTGCTGGATACGGTGGTGGGTCGGGTGCTCGACCAGCTCGGACTCGCCAACCAGCTCGCCCCCCGCTGGGGGGCAACACAACAAGGAACCGCTTCATGATCCAGGGCCAGCCCACCTTCGCCGTCACCCCCGCGCCCGTCCTGGGAGACCCCGGCGATCTGTTCGACCTGGGACGCCGGGCGATGGCGGCGGTCCAGGCCGCCGGCGGCAAGCGGGGCGTCTTCTCGCGCTGCCGGCAGCTGCTGGCCAGCGGTGCCTGGAAGGGCCCGCGCGACGCGGCCCTGTCGTACGTCGAGGAGGAGGACCTGGCCGCGCTGGGCGGCGTGGATGCGGCGGCCGAGGCCGGTGCGCGCCTGCTGCTGGCCACCGGGGCGGCGGTCGCGCAGGCGGGGGCGGCGCGGGGGCTCACCGTCTATCTGCGCTTCCCTTACCAGTCCGGCGAGCCGGACCCCGCCCGCAGCGCGCGCTGGAACGATCTGCAGGCGCTGACCCGCGGCGGGCTGGCGGTCGCCGGCGTGGTGCCGACGCCGCAGGGTGAGCCGATGGGCCTGGACACCTTGCGCCTGATGGCGCTGTGCCGGCTGGAGCTGCCGGTTCGCCACGTGGTGGCCGATTTCGCCCGCCTGGGGCACCGGCTGGCGCAGATGAGCCTGGGCTTCGGCGCCGACGAGCTGTTCGGGCCGATCTCGCCCGAGCGGGCGCTGCGGCTGGGTGCCAACGCCCACAACCCGGTGATGACCCGCAAGGAGGCGGCCGCCCTCCTGCGCGGCGCCGGCCTGCTTCCTTGTGAACGCCTGTCCGACGGTCGACTCGAGGAGGTGACCGAATGAGCGACCTTCACCGGATCCGCGAGAAGATCGAGGCGGGCGAGCCGCTGTCGCTGGCCGACGGGGTCGCGCTGTACCAGCACCCGAACCTGATGGAGGTGGCCACCCTGGCCAACCGCGTGCGCGAGCGGCTGCACGGCGACCGCACCTACTTCAACCGCAACTTCCACATCAACGCCACCAACGTCTGCGTGGCAAGCTGCATGTTCTGCTCCTTCGCCCGCCTGAAGGAGGGCGACACCGGCGCCTACACCATGAAGCTGGAGGAGGCCTGGGGACGCCTGCAGGCCCGGGTGGACGCGGGCGAGCCGGTCACCGAGATCCACATCGTCAACGGCCTGCACGACGGGCTCCCGTTCGACTATTACACCGACCTGCTGCGCGGCCTGAAGCGCATCCAGCCCCGCATCCACCTCAAGGCCTTCACCGCGGTGGAGATCTTCTATTACCACCAGCGCTACGGCATGACCGTGGCGGAGGTGCTGACCCGCCTGCACGAGGCCGGCCTGGACTCGCTGCCCGGCGGCGGCGCCGAGATCTTCGCCCCCCGGGTGCGCAAGAAGATCTGCGACGACAAGTGCACCGCCGACCAATGGCTGGACGTGCACCGCACCGCCCACCGCATGGGTCTGCGCTCGAACTGCACCATGCTGTACGGGACCATCGAGACCGTCGAGGAACGGGTGGACCACATGTTGCGGCTGCGCGACCTGCAGGACGAGACCGGCGGCTTCCAGACCTTCATCCCGCTGGCCTTCCACCCCGACAACAACGCCTTGATGAAGCTGCCCGCCCCCACCGGGATCGAGGACCTGCGCACCTACGCGGTGGCGCGGCTGATGTTGCACAACATCCCCCACCTCAAGGCCTACTGGGTGATGCTGGGCGTGAAGACAGCGCAGACGGCGTTGTGGTTCGGCGCCGACGACCTGGACGGCACCGTCCAGGAGGAACGCATCTACCACATGGCCGGCGCCGAGACGCCGCAGACCCTGAACGCCGACGAGATCGTGCGCATCATCGTCAACGCCGGCCGGGTGCCGGTCGAGCGGGACACCCTGTACAACGTGATCGCCGAGGGAGACGCGTTGATCTCGCGCAAGCCGTTCCGGCGGTCGGTGCATCGATCCCTGGAGGTGTTGCCTTGACGGAAAGGAAGTTGCGGCTGGCGGCGGTCTCGTTCCTGAACGCGCGGCCGATCACCTACGGTCTCGAGCGGGACGGCGACGACCGGGTGGACCTGCGGTTCGACATCCCCTCGGCCTGCGCCGAGGCGCTGGCCCGCGGGGAGGCGGACCTGGCGCTGCTGCCGCTGGCCAGCTACGCCACCTTCGCCGAGCCGCTGCGGGTGGTGCCGGGCGTGGCGGTGGCCGGGCGGGGCGCGGTCCGCACTGTGCTGCTGGTGGGTGAGGTGCCCTGGTCCGAGATGACCCACATCGCCCTCGATTCCGCCTCGCGCAGCTCGGCGCTGCTGCTGCGGGTCTTGACCCGCGAGCGCGGGCTGGACCCCACCTTCGAGGAGAGCGACCACGACGGCATCCTGCAGGCGGCCTCGGGGCGGCGGGGGGCGCTGATCATCGGCGACGCCGGTTTCAAGGCGGCGGACCTGTACCCCTACGTCTACGACCTGGGGGCGCAGTGGGCGCAGCTGACCGGGCTGCCGTTCGTCTACGCGGTCTGGGCCGGGCGGCCGGGGGCGGCGAGCCCCGACCAGGTGGCGCTGCTGCGGGACAGCCTGCGCCAGGGACTGGAGCATCGGGGCGAGATCGCGCGCGCGTTCGCCGCCGAGCGCGGACTGGAGGCGGCGGTCTGCGCCCACTACCTGACCCACAACATCCGTTATCAGCTGGGCGCCGAGGAGCTGTCGGGCGCCTCGGCCTTCCTGACCCGCGCCCAGGCGCTGGGGGTGGTGCCGGCGGGCGCGCGGGTGCGCTTCTTCGACGACGGCCGCCCGGAGCGGCCCATCACCACGGCGCGGACGGCCCCGCCCCTGCCGCTGCCCTCCAGCGCGCCGGCGCATGGGCCTCGCTCGCTGGATCGCCTGCTGGCCGACGCGGCCGCGGGGGTGCGGCTCAGCTTCGACGAGGGGCTGCGCGTGTACCGCGAGGCCAGCCTGCTGGATCTGGGCGCGGCCGCCGATGCCCGCCGCCAGGGCCTGCACGGCGACGGCACCGTCACGTACATCATCGACCGGAACGTCAACTACACCAACGTCTGCGTCACCCGCTGCAAGTTCTGCAACTTCTACCGGCCGCCCGGGCACAAGGAGGGCTACACCCTGAGCAAGGAGGTCCTGGCCGCCAAGCTGCAGGAGACGGTGGACCTGGGTGGGGTGCAGATCCTTCTGCAGGGTGGGCTGAACCCTGATCTGCCGCTGGCCTATTACGAGGACCTGTTCCGCTGGATGAAGGCGAACTTCCCGCTGGCCATCCACGGCCTGTCGCCGGAGGAGATCCGCTACATCGCCGAGATCGAGAACCTGCCCCTGCGCACCGTGATCGAGCGGCTGGTGGCGGCGGGGCTGGACTCGATCCCGGGCGGCGGGGCGGAGATCCTCGACGACGAGGTCCGACGGCACATCTCGCCGCTCAAGTGCTCGACCGAGACCTGGCTGGAGGTGATGCGCCAGGGACACGCGCTCGGTCTGCGCACCACCGCGACCATGGTATTCGGTTTCGGCGAGACGCCCGAGCAGCTGTTCGGCCACCTCGAGCACCTGCGCGCGCTGCAGGACGAGACCGCCGGCTTCACCGCCTTCATCTGCTGGCCGTTCCAGGCCGAGGGTACCCGCCTGAAGCTGAAGGACGACACCACGGCCGTGCGCTACCTGCGGGTGTTCGCGGCCTCGCGCCTGTACCTGGACAACTTCCCCAGCCTGCAGGTCTCCTGGCCGACCATGGGCCCGGAGGTCGGCCAGGTGGGGCTGCGCTTCGGCGGCAACGACTTCGGCTCGGCGATGATCGAGGAGAACGTGGTCTCTCAGGCCGGCGCCGTGTTCAAGCTGAGCGCCGAGGACATCGAACGCTACGTCCGCGACGCCGGCTTTGTCCCGCGCCGCCGCAACATGCGCTACGAATTGCTGCCAGACGGGGAAGAGGGCGCTTCGCGCCCCCTCCCCCGAGCCCTCTCCCCGACGGTGGGAAGGAGACAGACACTGGCAAGTAACGTGTCTCTCCGCCAGGCGGAGCCTGGCTACGAACGCGGAAAGTGAAGGCTTTGCTCGGTTCTGTCGGATTGGTTCTCGAGGAGATTGTCTAGGATGGGCTCTTCGCCGCTCGCGGCCGTCGCCACGTTTGGGCGGATGGTCAAGTTCAGCCATACCGTCTTTGCGCTGCCGTTCGCGCTGGCGGCTGCGGCCATCGCTGCCCGCGACCACGGGCTGGCGGCGGGGCGGCTGGTGGCAATCCTGCTGGCCATGGTCGGGGCGCGCACCGCCGCGATGGGGTTCAACCGGATCGTCGACCGGCACATCGACGCCCGCAACCCGCGCACCGCCGGCCGGGAGCTGCCCGCCGGGCGCGTGTCGCTGGCGGCGGCCTGGACCCTCACCCTGGCCGCCACCGGGCTGTTCCTGGCCGCCTCGGCCTGGCTGGGGCCGCTGTGCCTGGCGCTTTCGCCGGTCGCGCTGGCCCTGCTGTTCGGGTACTCGTACACCAAGCGGTTCACCTGGCTGTGCCACCTGTTCCTGGGGCTGGCCATTGCCGCCGGCCCGGGCGGCGCCTGGATCGCGGTGACCGGCGGCGTGTCGGCCCCGGCGCTGTGGCTGATGCTGGCGGTGGCCACCTGGATCGGCGGGTTCGACATCCTGTACGCCCTGGCCGACCGGGAATTCGATCAGGCACACGGCCTCAAGTCGATCCCGGTGCGCTTCGGCGTGCGGGGCGCCCTGGCGCTGTCGGCGGGGCTGCACGCCGTCACGGTCGCGGCGCTGTGCGCGCTGGCCCGCTCGGCCGCCCTGGGGCCGATCTACCGGGTCGGGATCGGGATCATCACCGCGATCCTGCTGTGGGAGCACGCGATCTTGCGCCCCACCGACCTGCGGCGGCTCGACATGGCGTTTTTCAATCTGAACGGGTATGTCTCGATGGCGTTCCTGATCGCCACGGGTGCCGATCTGCTGCTGAACAAGCCCTGACCGGCCTTGACAGCGACGGGTCGCCTCCGCATCATGTCGTCCCTGTCCGGCGCCTGTAGCTCAACTGGATAGAGCATCGGCCTTCGAAGCCGAGGGTTGGGGGTTCGATTCCCTCCGGGCGCGCGAAGCGGACACCGACTGACAACTTCATAACGACCGGGCGCATAGCTCAACTGGTAGAGCAGTGGACTCTTAATCCATTGGTTCAAGGTTCGATTCCTTGTGCGCCCACTCCCACCGCACCAACCGCGCTCCCGTCAGCGCTCCCGCACGGTGATCTCCAGGTTCTCGACGCTGTCACCTGGCTGCAGGCGCAGGGTTTTCGTGCCGCTGAATCTGCGGGTGCTGGGCGAGATGCCGCGGGCGCGCAGCTCCAGGGGCATCGCTGGCACGGAGGTGTCGAAACGGCCATCGGCGTCGGTGAGGGCGTGGCCCTCGGGATACAAATTGCCGAAGGACCCGGCGAGCTCGCCACCCAGGATCTGCGTGACGGACACCTCGAAATCGGGCAGGCCCGCTCCGCCCGGCGAGCGCACGATGCCGCGGACGTGAACGGTCCGCAGCAGCGTGACCGTCCGGGGCTCCGGCGGCTCGGCAATCTGGGGTGGTGAGTCGGCGCGCCGGCCGGCGCTGTCCGGGAACATGGGCCCGCCGTCGCGAAACAGCGCGAACAGGTCCCGTCCCTCGGCGTCGCGGGCCTGGACGCTCACGGGGTAGCCAATGGGCAGGAGCCGGAAGGCTCCGTCCGCGTCGCTGTCATCCCAGTCCACGTATCGCTCGCCGGGGGACCGGTTGCGCGACCAGGGCATCGCTGCGCTGAAGAAGCTGAGGTCCCCGTGCTGCACGCGGACCCCCTGCAGCGGGCGGCCTTGCTCGTCGCGAAGCCAGCCGCTGACTGGCCATCGGTCCGGCAGCACCACATCCAGGCCCTCCCGATCGCTGTCCTGCAGACCGATGGTCATCAGCGACGCGGGTCCGGTCGGCCCCTGCACCAGCAGCTGGTACGTCCCGTACAGCATCCCGTCGATCCGCCAGTGGCCGTCCCGGTCGCTGCGCGCGAGGACCTGCGGCCCCGGTCCGGGCGCGTAGCCGATGTCGAAATGGATGCGGATGGTCGCGTCCGGGACGGCGCGACCGGACCGGTCCTTCACGGTACCCGACAGAGCGAGACCGCGGCGCAGATCGAGCGTGGTGGGCAGCTGCGTTCCGTAGGGGATGGCGATGATGCCCTTGCGCGCGGCCAGCCCACCCTTGCGGGCAAAGACTCCGAACGAATCGCGCCAGGGGCGATCGGCGGGGAAACGGAACCAGCCGCCGGCGTCCGACAGCACGGTCCGCGACCACCCCCGCTCGCTGTCGCCGTACCGGAGCGAGCCATCGGGACGGAAGGTCACCTCGGCGCCCGCGACCGGATGCCTGTCGACGTCGAGCACCCGGCCGATAAGGACGCCCTCGCCGACGGCGGCGGTCTGGCTGATGTGCGCCGGCATGGCGGCGGCGAGCGGCAGGACGGTGGCGGGCCCCAGCGAGGCCAGCACCAGCGCGGCGGCCCGGCCGGCCCGGCGCGGGCGGCGCGCGTCCAGC
>JBKPRZ010000170.1:0-5698 GCA_046734815.1 Myxococcota bacterium
ATCCGGGCGACACCAGCACGCCCACCACCTGCGCACCCATGGCGGGCGTCGGGCACATGCTGGCGCTGCCGAGGCTCAGCGCCACGAAGACGCCCTTGGCGGTGGGGTAGCTGGTCGGGGCGGTGAAGCCGGAGCTGCCGGGCTGGAAGTCGACCAGCTGGCCGCCCATCCCGCCCAGGTTCTTGGCGTCGAGGAAATACATGTGGCCGGTCTTGGCGGTGGCGACCACCAGGCTCGACGGCGTGGCCCCCGGCACGTTGATGACGATGGGGCTGCTGGAACCGAAGTCGGCGTCGGACGCGTCCATCTGCGCCCAGGCCGCCGGGTAGAACTGGTTCTGCGGGGTGCGGTTCAAGGTGGCCATTCCGGTCACGCGCACCACCTCCTCGCTGTCCGCGTGGGCGCCACCGCCGCGGGTGCGGTTGCCGGTGGTCGCGAACACGCCGTCACCGTCGGAGGCCATGCCCCCCGCCGCCCAGATCGCCTCGCCGACCCCGCCGGTGGCCCAGCCGGACACCTTGCTGGGGTCCTTGATGTCGATGGCGACGACCCGCCCGTGGTAGTCGCCGCAGTCGCCGACGTGCCCGCCGTAGGCCACGTACAGGATGCCCTTCACCAGCGAAAGCGCGCTGCGCGGATTGTGCGGCTGCGGATCGAAGCCCACCTTGCCGCTGACGTCGACGGGCCAGTTCGCACGTTCGCTGCCGTCGTCCACCGACAGCGCGTGCACCTCCTGGCGGAGGATCTGGGTGGCGTTGCCGACCGCGGCCGACACGTAGATCGTGCGCGACTGCGCGTCGATCACCGGGGTGGCGATGGCGCCCAGCGGGTGGATGCCGCCGCAGCGGGCGTTGGGTCCGTTGGCGCCGGCCGGCGTGCCGACGTTCTTCTTCCAGACCTCGGCGCCGGTGGTCTCGTCGAAAGCGAAGACGTCGTTGAGGTTGGTGACGACGAAGAACACGCCCTTGCCGCCGGGGCCGTTCTCGAGGAACAGCGGCGAGGCCCACATCTCGCCGGTGAACATGGCGCGGAAGTTGGTCTCGAGGACCATCTTGCCGGCCGCCGCCTTGGTGAGGCGCGGATCGATGAAGTGGCCGTCGCGCGAGGGGTTCTTGTTGCGCTCGAGCACGGAGGCCGACACGCCGGGGGGCAGGTTCGGCGGTGGCGTGTTCGGCGGTGGCGTGTTCGGCGGCGGCGTGTTCGGCGGTGGGTTGGTCACGGGGGGAGGAGTCGTCGGGCCCGCGCCACCGGCGCCGCCGGGGTTCGGCGGTGGGTTGCCGGGAGCGGGAGGCGGGGGATTGTTGCCCGGGGGCTTGCCCGCCGGGTTGGGAGGCGGGTTGGCGGGCGGCGTGCCGCCGGAGCCCGGCGTTCCTTTGCTGCTGCAGGCGGCGACGGCAAACACCAGGGCGAAGATCGACGCGTTCCGTGTGCTCATGACGCAACTCCTCCGGAGCCGCCGCAGACGATACCAGCAGGTGCGGCGGACCACGCGCGAATCTTCGGGCAGACGCGCGGGTGGGCGGACGTCCGCAGTGGATGACGCGCGTTTTTCGGGATGTTCCCCGACGGAAAGGGGAAATCGTTCGCGCGGGTAAAAGCGACGTCAAAAGGCGATCTCGAAGGGCGAAGCAGGTTCCTTCTCCAATCATCGTGGCGTCGCGGGATCCTGGCGCCCGTTGCGCGGCCAGTACCCAGCGCATACCGAGAGCGCGCGAGTGTGCAGCCTGCGGCGGCCCATCGAGGCGCCGAGTGATACGGGTCGAGGGGCCTCCCGTTGCTCGTCGACTGCGTCCTGAGCGGATCGGTTCTGCATTCTCCGGCGCGCTTGACAGACAGACATGAAAATCATATTCATCTTCATCGCGGTGGCCATCCGACCCGGGGGTGGGTCGGAGGGTCGCCGGAGGGGAAGGGGTGGGCGGCGGCCGGGATCGCGCGGGTCGTCCGAACCGCCGCGAGATTCCAGCCGCCGCCGGGAGTGCCCAGCCCATTCGTAGCTGCCGCCCGGAATCAACCTTGCGGTACCACGCGGAGGCGGCGGCGGGGGTGGCGGTGCCACACGCGCGGGGCGACGCGGGCCTCGTCGGGCGGGCTGACCCCGCGGCTGGAACTGGGGCTGTGTGGGGTTGACGGCGGGGGCCGCCGGCGCGATACCGGGAGGGTGAACGGCAAGCTGGCGGTCTGTGTCCTGTGCGCGCTGGCGGCCCCGCAGCACCAGACCGGGCGGGTCCAGGCCTTCAGCGTGGTCGAGGCGAACATCGCGCAGCTGCGGGCGGCGATGGCGGAGGGGCGGATCACCTCGCGCGAGATCGTGCAGCAGTACCTCACCCGGATCGCGCTGTACGAGGACCGCCTGAACGCGGCCATCACCGTCAATCCGCGCGCGCTGGCCGAGGCGGAGGCGCGCGATCGCGAGCGGGCGCAGGGCAAGCGGCTGGGGCCGCTGCACGGGATCCCGATCGCGCTCAAGGACAACATCCACACCACCGACCTGCCCACCACCGGCGGAGCGCTGGCCTTCGACGGGCTGGTGCCGCCCTACCCGGCCACCTTGACCCGCAACCTGCTGGAGGCGGGCGCGATCATCATCGCCAAGACCCAGATGACCGAGCTGGCCAACTGGGTGGCCAGCGGGATGCCCACCAACTACAACGCCCTTCACGGCTACGGTTTCAACCCGTACGACCCGCGCCGCGACCCCCGCCCGGCCACCTTCGACGGGCGGCCGGCGCTGGCCACCGGCGGCTCCAGCTCGGGCACCGGCACGGCGGCCAGCTTCTGGGCGGCCAACGTCGGCACCGAGACCTCGGGCTCGATCCTCAGCCCCAGCAACCAGTGCATGCTGGTGGGAATCAAGCCGACGGTGGGGCGGATCAGCCGGCACGGGGTCATCCCCATCACCGCCGACCAGGACACGCCCGGGCCGCTGGCCCGCACCGTCGCCGACGCCGCCATCCTGCTGGGCGCTCTGGAAGGCGCGGCGCCGGATCCCGACGATCCGGCAACCAAGGCCTGCGCGCCCCCGCCCGGGCGCGACTACACCCGCTTTCTCGATCCCCACGGGCTGCAGGGCGCACGCATCGGCATCCCGCGCGCGTTCTACTACGACAAGGTGACCCCGCCCGGCGCCAAGGAAGCGCGCGGCGGGATGGATGCGGAGATCGCCAGGGTGATGGCCGAGGCGCTGGCGATCCTGCGCCGGCAGGGTGCGGTGCTGGTGGACCCCGCCGACATCCCCAGCGTGGTCAGCACCGACCCGGCCCGCAACGTGCTGCTGTGGCCGACCTGCGGCGGCCTGGACAACGCCAAGGGCGCCGACGCCAGCTGCTCGATCGTCTTCAAGTACGGAATGAAGCGCGACTTCAATGCCTGGCTGGGCTCGCTGGGCGCGGCCGCCCCGGTCAAGACGTTGACCGAGCTGCGGCAGTGGAACGTGGCCCACCAGAAGGCGGGAGCGATCAAATACGGCCAGGCCAACCTCGACATCTCCGACGAGATGGACGTCGAGATGGATCGCGCGCGGTACCGGACCGACCGGGCCCGGGACCTGCGCCTGGCCGGCGCCGAGGGCATCGACGCCGTGATGAAGCAGCATCGGCTGGACGCGCTGCTGTTTCCCGGCGGCAGCGGTGCGGGGATCGCCGCCAAGGCCGGCTACCCGACGGTGATCGTGCCGTTCGCGCTGGTCAAGAACGCCCCCACCCCACCGTTCCCCGAGGGCTGGTCGGCGAAGCCGGCGCCCTTCGGCATCAGCTTCACCGGCCTGGCCTGCAGCGAGCCCCGCCTCATCGCGCTGGCCTACGCCTTCGAGCAGGCCACCCACCGCCGGGTCCCGCCGCCCTCCACCCCCTGATCGCCGCGGCGGCCGTCAGCTCGTCGTGATATACTGAACACCCATTCAGCTCCTGCGTGCATCCTTCCAGCTGGTCCCCGGGGTCGGTCCGCGCCGCGAGCGACGGCTGTGGCAGGCGGGCATCACCGACTGGTCGCAGATCGAGGAGGCGCCCGCGGCCCTGCTGCCCTCGGCAATGAAGGAAACATTGCTGCCGGCAGCGGCGCGGGCCGAGGCGGCGCTGGCGACAGGCGCGCTGCCGGCGCTGGCGGCGGCGCTGCCGTCGGACGAGCGCTGGCGCCTTTACGGCGCGTTCGCCGACCGGGCGGTGTACCTGGACATCGAGGCGGACCTGGCCCTCCGCCACGACGAGTGGGTTCCCACCTTCCCGACCGCCTGCGCCCCGGGCGAGGCGCGGCAGCGGCGCGCGCGGGCGGGCATCGCTGCCATCGGGCTGCTGGACGCGCGCGGCCCGCGGGTGCTGCTGCAGGGCCGCGACCTGGCCGAGGCGCCCGAGGCCATCCCGGGGTCCTGCCTGCTGGTCACCTTCAACGGTGGCTCGTTCGATCTGCCCGCGCTCGAGCGCGCGTTTCCCGGCTGGCGGCGGCCGCCGGCGCACGTGGACCTGCGGCCGCTGCTGGCCCGCCTGGGCCTGCGGGGCGGGCTGAAGGCGATCGAGCAGCAGACGCGCGTGGGACGGCCCGGGCACCTGTGCGGCCTGCAGGACCAGGGCGTCGTCTGGCTGTGGCGGCGGGCGGTCGGCGGGGACGCGCAGGCGCTGCGTCTGTTCGCGGAATACAACCTCTACGACGCCGTCAATTTGCGCCCGCTGATGTGCCTGGCCTACAACGGCCTGGCCGCTCGCACCGGCCTGCCCTTCCAGCCGCTGCCGGTGCCGGAACGCGGTGACGTCCTGTACGACGTGTCCAGGCTGCTGCTCGCGCTGTGAAGGCGACCGCCCGCCGCGCCGACGAAGCTGCGCCCGACGATCCGACAGGCAGGCCCATACTCTATCCTTGGTGCCCGATGCCCCGCGCCAGCCGTCAGCCGCAGACCGATGCCATCACCAGTGACCGCGCTTTCGACCGGGTGTACCCGGCGGCGATCCGGTTCCTGTCGCGCCAGCACTGGACGCCGGTGCGGGTGGCGCGGCGGGCGGCGCAGCTGCTGGGCCAGGCGCAGGCGCGCGCCATCTTGGACATCGGGTCGGGGCCGGGCAAGTTCTGCATCGTGGGGGCGCTGAGCACCGGGGCCTCGTTCACCGGCGTCGAGCGCCGGGCCCACCTGGTGGACGCCGCGCGGGCGGCGGCGGCCCAGCTGGGCGCCCGGCGCGCGCGCTTCGTGCGGGCCGATTTCCTGGACTTCGACTTCCAGCCCTTCGACGGGTTTTACCTGTTCAATCCTTTCTTCGAGCAGCTGGGCGACCGCAAGATGATCCCGATCGACGGACGGGGCGAGCGGTCGCGGCGGCTGTACCAGCGCTACGTGATGGCAATCGAGCAGAAGCTGGCCGCCGCCGCGGCCGGCACCGCCGTGGTCACCTATTACGGATTCGGCGGCATCTTGCCGGCCGGGTACACCCAGCTGCACGAGGAGCGGGCCGGCGGCGACTGGCTGGTCCTGTGGAAAAAAGCCTGATGCGCGGGCGCTTACCACATCTTGCCAAGCCGGCAGTGACGGATTGCATCCGGTGGGGGGAGGTAAAAAGTCATATTGACCGATTCCCAGGGCCCGATACGGTCGCGTCATGAAGAACTTCCGGACGGCGCTGACGGGCGCCCTGGTCCTCGTGGGCGCGATCGCCCTGTCTGGCTGCCCTGATTCTCCGGGCGGCGGGGGAGCGGAGCCCGACGCGGCGGCGATGGC
>JBKPRZ010000171.1:0-10228 GCA_046734815.1 Myxococcota bacterium
ACCTCCACCTCGCCGGTGATGTCCAGGTAGTGCGCGCGCGCCCGCAAGCAGGCGTCGGTCAGCGGGCGCACCGTCTTCGAGAACGGCCCCGCGCAGTTGAGCAGGACGGTGGTGCCGGCCAGGCCACGATCCACCTCTGAAGGGTCGTCCAGCGCGAAGGTCCGCGCGACCAGCCCCAGCTCGCGGGCCAGCGCCGTCACGGCGTCGGCCCGGCGCGCGGCCAGCACCGGCCGCAACCCGCGCTCGACCGCCCGCCGCGCGATCAGCTCGCCGGAATAACCCGTGGCCCCGTAGATGAGGAGTCCCATGTGCGGTCTCCCACGTTAGTCGGGGACCTGGGCCGAGCCGAGCGGAAAAAAAACGAAGCAAGCGAACGCCCGCGGGTATGGAGTCAGTGAACAACCGTGGAGACGAAGCGATGACCCAGCTCGGCGCCTTTTCCCGAACCGCGTGGGCCCTGACCCTGGCTCTGGCCGTGGGCTGCGCCACATCTTGCCGTTCCGAGAGCGGACCGACCGTCGACTGGCAGCTGCGTTCGTTCGATGTTCCCGCCGCGGACCGGGAGGCGGTGTCCGACGTCCTGGGGACCCTGCTCAAGGACAAGGGGCGGGTGCGCATCGGACCCGACGGCCGGCTGCTGGTGCTGGCCGCCCCGTCCACCCAGAAGCAGATCGAGCGGGAGGTGCTCGAGCCGCTGCTCAAGCGGCCGCGCCCGCCCGTCCAGGCGGCGCCGAGCTTCAGCATCACCTACTGGATGTTGCTGGTGCGACCCGCGGCCGCGGGAGCCGCCGCCTCGAAGCCCGACCTCCCCGAGATCGCCGGCGTGATCCCGGAGATCCTGAAGGTGAGTGGTCCGGCCGAGCTCGTGCTCCTGGATCGGGTGCGTTTGATGTCTGGCGAGCCTGAAGCCCAGGGCACGGGGCGGATCCTGGAGGTCAAGCAGCGCGCCTCCCTGGCCGCGGGGCGGGTGATCAGCGACGTCAGCGTGACCGCCGCGTACGAAGGTAATAGCTGGGACCGCCTCATCTCCACGCGCGTGAACCTGCAACCCGGCCAGCTGGCGGTGGTGGGCGAGATCGGGCTGCGCGGCACGCCTCGCGCCCTTCCGCGGAACATCCGCGCGCCCGAACCGGGCGATGCCCTGTACCTGGTCGTCAAAGCCACCGTCGACGATGCCCTCGCCAGCAAGTGACCGACGCCCCCACCTCCCTGGACGATCAGCTCCTCGAGCGGCTGTACGCCGAGCTCGAGAAGCCCGTTTACAACGTGGTCTACCGCTGGGTATGGGACCGCGAGGAGGCGCGCGAGCTGGTGCAGGAGGCGTTCGTGCGGCTGTGGCGCATGCGCGCGCGGGTGTCGCCCGAGACGGTTCGACCCCTTATCTTTCGCATCGCCCTGAACCTGGCCGCCAACCGCCGCCGCTGGCGCCGGCTGCGGCGGCTGGCCTCCCTCGATATCCCGGGCACCCTGGCCAGCGAGCAGGCCGGCGCCGACGAGACGCTCGCCTCCGAGCAGCAGCGACGGGCGTTGCAGGCGGCGGTCGAGCACCTGCCCGAGCGGCTGCGGCGGGTGATCGTGCTGTGTGAGCTGGGCGGGATGAGCTACGCTGAGGTGGCTTTCGTGCTGCAGGTCCCCCTCGGAACCGTCGCCTCGCGCCGGAACGCGGCCCTCACCCGGCTGCGGCAGCGGCTGAACCCGGCCCCAAGATCGTCCGGAGACCGTCCGGAGACCGCCTGGAGATCGCCCGGAGATCGCAGGAGAGCCGATGACGCCGGATGATCTCGACCCCACCGACGCCTTCGTGCCACTGGAGCCACCGCCGGGCGGCTGGTCGGCCCTGCGCGCCCGCCTGGCCCGCGAAGGTGCGCGTCCGCCCCGCCGCTGGCCCCGGTCGTTCGCGCTCTTCGCCCTGGGGATCGCCGGAGCGGTGCTGCTGGTGCGCCGCGAGCCGGCTCCCCGCCCGGCCCTGCTGATGGCCGGCGCGTCCGCCGAGGACTACCCCCGCCTGGCCGCCCGCGGCCTCGCGCCCCTGCCCGCCGAGCCGGTGACCTGGCTGTCAGCCCCCGGCGCCGGCGCCGTCCGCCTTCAGCGGGTACCGGTGGCCTCGCCCGGGATCGTCTTTTATCTGGCCGGCGCGGATCACAGGGCCGGCCCGCGATAGGACGGCCCGCGCGGGATCTCCACGCTGAAGGTCGTTCCCTGCCCCAGCTCGCTCTGCACGCCGACGGAGCCGCCCATGCCCTCGACGATCTGGCGCGTGATCCACAGGCCCAGCCCCAGGCCGCCGTAGTGCCGGCTGGAGACCGCCCGCTCGAAGCGGCCGAAGATGCGCGCCTGATCCGCCGGCGCGATGCCGATGCCCCGGTCCTGCACCTGGACGCGGGCGCTGTGATCGGTGGCGGTCAGCTGCACGTGGATGGGGCGGCTCTGTCCGTATTTGACGGCGTTGGACAGCAGGTTGTTGAGCACCTGTTCCAGCCGCACGCGGTCCCAGGTGCCGATCAGACGTTCGGGTATCTCGGCGGTCACCCGGGGCTCGGTCTGTAGCCCGGCGTTGTCCGACTGGCGGCGCACGGCGAACTGGCGCCACCGCTCGACCACCGTCCGCAGCAGCACCGCCAGGTCGAACTCGCTGCAGTCGAAGCGCAGGCGCCCCGAGTGCAGGCGGGAGACGTCCAGCAGCAGCTCGACCAGCTCGGTGAGGCGCTGGCTCTGCTCGGCCACCGCGCCGGCGCTGGATTGCAGCCGCCCATGCTGGTTGGGATCGTTCGGGTAGCGGTTCAGGCAGCGGTGCAGGTTGTCAATCTGCAGCTGCAGCGCCGTCAGCGGCGTCTTCAGCTCGTGCGAGGCGATGGACAGGAACTCGTCGCGCACCTGCACCGCCCGCCGCAGGTCGCCCTCCAGGGCGCGCCGCTCGGTGATGTCGATGCACGAGCCGATGTAGCCGGCGAAGGACCCGTCGGGCAGGTAGCGGGGCGAGCCCCGGTCGAGGATCCAGCGGAATTCTCCGTCGTACCGGCGCAAGCGGTATTCCACCTCGAACACCCGCCGGGCGTTGAAGGCTTCGGTGTACGAGTCGAGGCAGCGTTGCAGGTCCTCGAAATGCACGCCCTCGGCCCAGCCGACCCCCCATTCGTCCTCCAGGGGCCGGCCGGTGAAGTCCAGCCAGGTCTGGTTGAAGAAGGTGCACAGCCCGTCGGTCCCGGACATCCACAGCAGGACCGGCGCGGCGTCGGCCATGGTGCGAAAGCGGGCCTCGGTCTCGTGCAGGCGATCGGCGGCGTGGTGGTGCTCGCTCACGTCGCGCACGATGGCCACCCCGCCCTGGACCTGGCCGGACTCGTCGCGCAGCGGTCCGTAGCTGGCGTCGAAGAAGCCGCTGCGTCGGGTGCCGGGGATGCTGAACAGCCGTCCCTGCGAGCGGACCTCCTCGCCAGCCAGCGCCCGGTGAAAGCACTGGTCCTCGCCGATCTCCACCAGGAACGGGAACACCTCGAAGGCCGACTGCCCCAGCACGTCGGAGGCGTTCATGCCCGACAGCCGCTCCATGGCCGGGTTCCAGTAGGTGTAACGGCACTCGCGATCGAACGCCAGGATGCCGTCGGCGCTCTGGGCCAGCAGGCGCGCGGCCAGCGGCAGGGTCAGCGGCGTATGCGGGGTGGGCCGGCGCCGGCGCGCGGTGGGCGGCGGGGTGAGGCTCACGTCGTCTCCAGCGCCAGGCCGCGCAACCAGTCGCCCACCGACGCCTGCGCGCGCGCCAGCGCGGGCTCCACCTCCTCGGTATCCCAGAAGGCCAGCGCCAGGGCGCGGGCGGCCTCGCGCGCCGCCGGTGTCCAGGTGCCCAGCCAGCTCAGCAGCGCCTGCCGGTTGGCCTGGGCCTGGGGCTCGTCGCCGCCGGTCAGGGTCTGCACCAGGGCGCCGGTCCAGGCCCGCTGCCAGCGGCAGTCCTCCTCCAGCGAGGCCAGGATCTCGGCCAGGTAGAAGTCGTGCGGGCGGGCCAGGCGGGCGAGCTCGGTGATCAGCAGCTGATCCAGCAGCGGCTTTTCGCACAGGCACAGGGCGGTGAAGGACTCACCCCAGTCGAAGGCCACCAGGGCGGTCTCCAGCGCGCGGCGGGCGGGTTGCCAGCAGGCCCCTTCCTGCCAGTCGGCCAGCGCCGAGCCGGCGAAACCGGGAAAGCCCTGCCGCAGCTGCCCCAGCCGGTGGGCCAGCCGGTGGATCCGGCGCATCTCATCGGCGCCCTGGAACATCGCCGCCAGGGTCACCCGCCCGCCCGGCGCCATCTGCCCGACGTAGGCGGCCATCATCTGGAATCCGTGCCACAGGTACCGCACCGGCGGCAGCAGCCGATCCAGCCGCTGGCGCCAGCCGGGGGCCAGCCGGCCGTCGTGGCCGGTGCTCTCGATCGAGCGCATCAGCGTGTCCAAATGCTGCTCGCGCTCGGACTGCAGGGTGGTGTAGCTGCTGTAGGTGGTCTCGCGCGGGTCGGCGAAGCGCTCCCAGTCCTGACATTGCAGGCGCCCGCCGCTCTGGTGGCGCTGGTACCAGGGCGCCACCGGCACGTCGATCTCGAAGCCGCGCTCGACGTAATACAGCAGCCGCGAGCTGACGATCTCGTATTCGCTGGGCACCTTGTGCCGGTCGGCCAGGTGGGAATAGGTCCGCAGCGGCGGCGGGGGCTGATAGCGGTTCACGACCAGACCGCCTCCTCCGCGTCGACCGACAGCTGGCCGGCGAAGGCGGGCATGATTCCTTCCAGGTCGGCGGGCAGGGCGAAGGGCTCGCCCAGCCGGCGCTCGACCGCCTGGCGCGTCAGCCGGCAGCGGCCCGGCACCAGCACCCGGAGGTAAGCGCCGCGGTCGACCACCTCCACCGCCTGGTTCAGCTCGCGGATGGCCGCCACCAGCGCGTCGGCCAGCGGCCCACGCGTGAGCACCGGCCCCACCCGCGGTTGCTCGACGGTCGTCGGTTCAGCCATCGATGTCGATCCAGATCTGGTCGCCCCGGATCTCCACCGGAAGGCAGGTCAGGGCCGCGGCCTGCGGATTGATCCCGCGGCCGGTGTGGGCGTCGTATTGCCACTCGTGGGCGGCGCAGGTGAGCACCCCGCCGGCCAGCCGGCCGCGGCTGATGGGGAACCCCTGGTGCGCGCAGCGGTCCAGGAACGCGCAGACACCGTCGTCCTGGCGGATCAGCACCACCGCGCGGCCCTGCACCTGCAGGGGGCGCATCTCGCCCAGCCACAGGTCGTCGGCGGCGCAGGCGGGCCGGAACATCAGGCGCGCTCCTCCACCACGTCGAAGCGTTCCAGCGGCGCCATCGACGCCTCGGCCACGGTGAGGGCGGGGGAGAGCCGGTGGCCCTTGTACATGACCATCGGCCTGCGCAGCGGCGCCACCCGCACCGAGGCGGCGGATTCGAGCTTGGCGCACAGATCGGCGGCGCGGTCCTGGGGATCGGCCAGCACCAGCAGGCCGATGGTGTCGCCGACCAGGAATCCGTAAAGCGGGATCACCGCGGCCCCCGCTGGATGAAGTCGTACTGGCCGGCGTAGGCGTCCTTGCCCCAGCTGTGGTGGTCCAGCCCGAAATACCGGCGCAGCATCGCCACCAGGTTGGCGGGCGCCTCGCCGGCGAGCACCCGGCGGACCAGGTCCTTGTGGCGCTGGTAGCGCTCGGGCTGGGTCTGGTGGATGAAGCGGCACGGCTCCGAGCAGAAGATCAGACGTTGCCCGTCCTGCTCGACCACCAGCGCGCTGTTGCGGCCCGGCCGTCCGCCGCACAGGACCAGCTGGCACAGGCTGCAGAAGCTGACGATGGCGCTGCCGTGCACGGCGAAGTCGTTGCCGGGGTCGGATTTTTTCCAGCGATCGGTGATGCGGGTCCAGACCGGATCCAGGTCGGGCCAGGAATGCGGGTACTTGTCCAGCAGCCAGGCACGTTCCTGGGGACCGGGCAGCACGAAGTCGAACCAGACCGACGACCGGTAGGTGTAGGCGCTGGCGTAGACCATGTGGTGGTAGTAGTCGAGCGACTCGAGGAAGGTGGACCAGTACCAGGGCTTGCGCAGCCCGTGTTGCTCCAGGCTGGGCACGAACTGCTCCAGCACCCACTCCTGCATGAACTCCTTGAACGACCGGGTGCGGGCGGAGAGCGGCGTCAGGTAGTCCATCGAGAAGCCGGTGACGATGGCGAACAGGAGCCAGCTGCGCCAGAACCACTTGTCGATCAGGAACTGGGCGTATTCGGGGTCCTCGCGCACCACCCTGCGCAGCACCGCCGGGCCGATCTGGGCGTGGCGGGCCTCGTCGGTCTGGATGCTGGTGACCATCTTCTCGAACATCCGGTCGCCGGCGTCGTGGGCCATCGCCGCCAGCCCGATGAACTGCAGGTTGGTGAAGCCGGTCTCGAACACGAAGTGGGTGGCGATGGCGAACTCGATGGCGTCGCAGCCCAGCAGCAGCTCGTCGACCAGGTGCCGGGCGGCGATGGCGACCCAGTTGTTGCTGTGGAAGAAGCGCCAGGTCCAGTCGAACTGACGGTCCCAGCTGACCAGCTCGTGCATCAGCAGCAGCGGGATCTGGGTGTGGCGGAACTCGTCCAGCGCGCCGAACAGGGACATGCTCCGCCAGGCGCTGCTGCGGCCGAAGCGGGCCCCGCGCAGGTTGCCGATCACGGCGGCGAACTCGGCCAGCGGCAAGGTGGCGGCGTGCAGCTTCAGCCCGCTCAGCCATTCGCGCGGCAGCTTGGCGTAGTCCTCGGGCTTCCCCAGGGCGTCGCGGACCGCGTACACCGCGGCGTCTTTCTCGCGCTGCTTGATCACGTACTCCGCGTAGTGGGTGCGGTAGGGCTCCTCCCAGTCGGACCACTGCGCCCCCGCCAGCCAGGGCCGGCCGGCCATCTCTGTCGGAAAGACCTCCTCCTCACGTGCGTACGAGAAGCGCCAGTCGAGGTTTCGAGCGAGGTCCAACCAGGCGTCGCGTCCCAGCACCTATGAGCCCCCGCCGCATTATAACCCCAGGCCTGCAGGCCCGTTTCAAACATCCCGTCGGAAACGCGTGTGATGAAGCGGCGCCGTGTTCGCCAGCGTAGTAGAAGGACCCACATGAAACGTTCGGCGTCCTTGTCTGCGTGCGCGGTGATCGGCCTGGTGGCCGTCGCCGCTCCGTCGCTGCGGGCGGCCACGCGGGGGTCGGCGGCTTCTTCGGTGCCGGCGGCAGCGGCGGCGGCACGGCCCAAGCTGGTGGTCTTGCTGGCGGTGGATCAGATGCGCGCCGACTACGTCGATCGTTATGGCGGAAGCTGGAAGCACGGCCTGCACACTTTGCTGGAGCAGGGGGCTGTGTTCACGCAGGCGCGCTACCCGTACCTGTCGACGGTGACCTGTCCCGGCCACACCACCATCGGCACGGGGGCTTACCCTCATCGGCACGGCATGGTGCTCAACGCCTGGTGGGACCGCGCCCAGCAGAAGCTGATCGAATGCACCGACGATCCGGGCTCACCCCTGATCTCTTACGGTCAGTCGACCGGCAACCACGGCGACAGCGGCAAGAACATCCTGGTGCCGACCCTGGCCGACGAGATGAAGAGCCAGCTGCAGCCCGTCCCGCGGGTGGTGTCGTTCTCCTTCAAGGCGCGATCGGCGATCGGGCTGTCCGGGCACCGGGGAGACATCGTCACCTGGTACGAGGACGGCGGCTGGGTGACCGCCCGCGCGTTCGCCCAGCAGCCCAACCCGGTCGTCGCCCGGCTGCTGGGAGCCAACCCGATCGACCGCGCGCTGGCCCACCCCTGGCAGAAGGTGTTGCCGCCCGAGGCGTACAGATACGACGACGGCGCGCCGGAAGAGCCGGTCTCGGGCCCCTGGACCCGCACCTTGCCCAAACCCCTCGACCGCAGCTTGCCCCCGGGGACGCCGGGCGGGCCAGCCCAGAAATACGCGCTATGGGAGCGCAGCCCGCTGCCCGACGAGACCCTGGGCCGGCTGGCTCAGGGGGCGCTGACGGAGCTCAAGCTGGGGCGGGGCCAGGAGACCGATTTTCTCGACGTGAGCTTCTCGTCGCTGGACATCGTCGGTCACGCCTACGGCCCGTTGAGCCACGAGGTGCAGGACGTGCTCGGCCGGCTGGACCGCGTGATCGGCGATCTGCTGGCCACCTTGGACGGGCAGGTGGGTCGGGGCAACTACGTGGTCGCGCTGAGCGCGGACCACGGCGTGGCGATCTTCCCCGAGCGGCTCCGCGCCGAGGGCCAGGACGCGGGACGGATCTCGATGGCCGAGGTGGCCAACCGGGTGAACGCGGCGCTGATCACCGAGATCGGTCCGGGGCGGCACATCGCCAACATCAGCTACACCGACATCTATCTGAGCAAAGGCGTGATGGAGAAGCTGCGCCCGCGTTCGGGCGCGGTCGGGCGCGTGCTCGCGGCCATGCGCGGGATCGAGGGGGTGGCGGCGGCGTTCTGCACCGACGACCTGCGCGACCCGGCGCGCACGACCGATCCGGTGCAGCGGGCGGCGGCTCTGAGCCATCTGCCCGCGCGCAGCGGGGATCTCATCCTGGTCCCGAAGCTCAACTGGCTGACGGTGTCCAGCGGCACCACCCACGGCTCGAACCACGAATACGACCAGCACGTGCCGGTGGTCCTGTACGGCGCCGGCATCCGCCCCGGGCGTTACGACCGCCCGGCCAGCCCGGCCGATGTCGCTCCCACCCTGGCCCGTCTGGTGGGCGTCAAGATGCCCAGGGCCGAGGGGACGCCGCTGACCGAGGCGCTGATGCTCTCGTCCGCCGCCGCGCCGCGCGCGCCAGGCGCGGTCAAGGGACGCCGGGGCCGCCGGCCCTGATCGATCTCACCCGACCGCGTGGCGCAGGAGGGTGGCGGCGGCGCCGCCGAGGATCAGCCAAAGCGAGTTGGTCCGGCGCAGGAGCAGCAGAAGCAGCGACACGGCGGCGATCAGCGCGGTCAGCGGATCGACCACCGCGGCGCGCCCCAGCTGCCACGAGACCAGGGCCATGGCGGCCAGCGCGCCCACGTTGACGCCGTCGAGGAAGGCGCCCGCGGCCACCGACCGGCGCATGCGCGCCAGCAGCGGCGCGCTGGCGGCGACGAAGACGAACGCCGGCAGGAAGATCCCGACGGTGGCGACGGCGGCGGCCGGCACGCCGCCCAGCAGGTAGCCGATGAAGGTGGCGGTGGTGGAGACCGGACCGGGGGTCATCTGTCCGACTGCCACCGCGTCCAGCAGTTGCCCCTCGCTCAGCCAGCCCAGCCGGTGCACAAGGTCCGCGCGCAGGAACGCCACCAGCACGTAGCCGCTGCCGAACAGCACCGACCCGATCTTGAGGAAGACGAGGAACAGCGGCAGCAGCCCCACGCCGGTCGCCGCCGCACCCCCGGCCAGGGCGGCCGAGCCAGCGGCAGCGGGCACGGCGGCGAACGGCAGGAGCGCGGCGGCGGGTGGTGGGCGGCGGCGGGCGAGGGCGGGCGCGAGGGCTGCAAGGCCAGCGCCGAAGATGACGATGAGCTCGTGGGTACCCAGCGCGGCGGCGGCGGTGGCGGCGGCGGTCAGCAAGGCCAGGGCCGGCGTCTTGATCGCGCTGCGGCCCAGGGTCCAGACCGCCTGGGCGATGATGGCGATGATCACCGGCTTGATCCCGTACAGGGCCACCTCCGCGCGGGGCAAGGTGCCGTAGCGGGCGTAGAGCGCGGCCAGCAGCAGCACGAAGAGGAAGGCGGGCAAGATGAAGGCGGCCCCTCCCAGCACCAGACCGGCCCAGCCGGCGCGCTCGTGCCCGAGGTGCATGGCCATCTCGGTCGAGTTGGGCCCGGGGATGAGGTTGGTGCCGCCCAGCAGGTCGAGGAACCGCTGGTGCGAGACCCAGCGGCGGCGGCGCACCAGCTCGTCCTCCATGAGCGCGATGTGCGCCGCTGGCCCGCCGAAGGCGGTGGCCCCCAGGCGCAGGAACACCAGCACCACCTCGCGCAGAGCAGCGGCCGGGCGATCCGGCGCTTCGGCGGGCGCGCCATCGTTCGCGTCGGTGCCTCCGCCGCTCACGCGGGCCCCCGGCGCTCATTGACCGGAATCCAATAGCGATGTAGACGGGCCCTCGTGCCCGGGCGTTTCCAGCGCGAGAGCTTCGCCGCGGCCGTGGCGATCGCCTGCCTCGCCGGGTGCAGCGCCGAACCGGCCCGGCCCGCGGCGCTGACGGCGCCCAGCCCCG
>JBKPRZ010000172.1:0-10336 GCA_046734815.1 Myxococcota bacterium
CCCCTGGACCGCCGTCGACGGCCTCGCCCAGCGCCCCCGCGTCGGCCGCGCTGGACCCGGCTCCGGGGGCCGTGCAGGCGCCGAGCGAAAGCGCACCCAAACAAGCCGCCGCTCTGGCCACCCGAGATCCGTGGTCCGCTCGCATGACGCGCATGCCTCCCAGTGTAGAACGCATCGGGTTCCAGGAATTCGATCGCTGCACCGACGGGCCGTGGCGCGGCCCCGGTTCTAGTCACCGGCAAAATGGTTCTGTGCGCTACTGAGCGAACGGTCAATAAACCCCTTGACCGGGTCCCGACCGTACCCGTAATTTGCAGACGCTTTCTCGACCCGGTGGCTGCCGTGGCGTCGAGTGTGTTGCTTCCGTCGGGAACGAGAGGAACCGAACCCTTATCGGAGGCCGCGCATGATGCGTGATGATGGACTGCCGAAGGGCAGAGCCGCAGGTCTGGTAGCTCCGGTCGCAGCCCTTGCCCTCGCCGGTCTGACTGGCTGCAACCCCTACGACGAGTGGAGCAAGAACGAGGAGGGGCTGGGGGTGGTCGACCCGGTCACCTTCCCCGCCGCCAGCCTGGGCACCGGCGGCAGCCGCACCCAGCCGGGCATCGGCGTCTTCCAGGAGACGCACGCCTTCGCCGACGGGGCCGAGCTGGGCTACTTCCCCTACGCTTATCCGTCGATGCCGACGGCGGCGTCGCTGCGGGTGCGCGACAACAACGCCGCCAACCCGCGGGTGCCCACCATCGGCACCTTCATCTTCGACGCCACCGGGGCGCCGCCCAGCCCGCTGCCGGCCATGCAGAAGTGCAGCCCGCCCAGCAGCGACTACCGGTACGACGAGGTCCGCGACGAGGTCCATTACGACGAGCAGGGCTCGGTGTTCGCCGCCCTGCCGCGCGCGACCTACAACATGGGGGAGGCCTCGACCACCACCTACCTGCCCATCGTGACCGAGTGGACCGCCACCGCCGCCGGCCAGCCCTGCCAGCGCTTCAAGAGCAGCAGCCAGACCGAAGGGGCGATGGGTCGCATGCCCAGCGGCCGCTTCGCCGCCTGGTGGATCATCGACCCCGCCGCCGCGGTCTACAAGTTCAGCGACGACCCCGACATGGACCCGCGCGGCCTCGACCTGCAGAAGTGGGGCTGGTTCAACCGCTATCTGCTGGCCTACCTGGACGGCGGCTACATCCCGACCACCGAGATGACGGTCACCGAGAACGGTGTGACCAAGCCGGTGGTGGTGATGACCACCCAGAAGCTCTATTACCCGCGCACGATCCTGCGCATGGACGCCAACGGAATGCTGGGGCCCGGCCCCGGCGCGCGCAGCTCCGGGTACGACGTGTTGCAGTTCAAGCGCGGCGCCCCCGGGTACACGCCGGTGTGCCAGGTGTTCACCTACGAGACCCCCGCGCCGGTGGCGCCCGAGCAGCTGCCCAAGAGCGTGGGCGAGATCGAGGGCATGTACGCGGCCACCATCATGCCGGCCGCGGTTCCTTACGTCTTCTGCCTGCAGGTGAGGTGATCGATGACCATCCGACGCGACAGAAGATGGACGAACCTGCTGGCGGGCGCGCTGGTCGCCCTGACCACCCTGCTGGCGCCGGCCGCGCGCGCGGCCGAACCGGTGGGCCGCATCCGCGGCGTGGTCCGCGAGGCCGGCACCAACAGCCTGCTGCCCGCGGTGACCATCATCGCCACCAGCCCCGCCCTGCTGGGCGGCCCGCGCACGGTGATGACCAACGAGCAGGGACGCTACGAGATCCCCGACCTGCCGCCCGGTGAATACCGGGTCGAGTTCTCATATGCCGGCGTCGAGCCCACCACCCGCCGGGTGATCGTGCGCCAGGGCGAGGCCGCGGCGGTCAACGTCGACTGGCAGCTGACCGCGGTGGGCGTCGAGACGGTGGCGGTGACCGAGACGCGCAACCTGACCCGCGCCGACTCGGCCACCACCGGCACGGTGGTCGACACCAAGACCATGAACCGGCTGCCCACCGCCCGCAGCTACCAGGGGTCGGCGCAGCTGGTCCCCGGCGTCACCGGCGGCGCCAACCCGAACGTCAAGGGCGGTTTCTTCCGCAGCAACCGCTACAAGTTCGACGGTCTGGACGTCACCGACCCGGTCACCAACACCTTCGCCATGAACATCCCGTTCGAGGCCATCGAGGCGGTGGACATCCAGACCGGCGGCCTGGACGCGCAATACAACGCCCAGGGCGGGGTCATCAACGTGCGCACCCTGGGCGGTTCGGACGAGTTCCACGCCACCGCGTCGGTGTACGCCAACCATTACAAGCTTTCGCGCACCGGGGTGCAGGGCTCGCAGCTGTACGAATACAGCCTGCCCTTCAACCCCGACGAGGTGGGCCCTACCCAGTCGTACCAGACCACCTTGAACGTGGGCGGGCCGATCATCCGGCGCAAGCTCTGGTTCCGGGCCACCTACGACCTGCGCATCGCCGAGACCTCGCCGGCCAAGCTGGCCCCGCTGGGCGCGGCCCCCTTCAACATCCAGCACCCGCCCGCCAGCAGCACCAACCACCTGATGGGGCTGCGTCTGTCCTGGGCGCCGGCCACGCTGCACCGGATCTGGTTCTCCGGCAACATGTCGCCGGGCAGCTTCAACAACACCATCGGCGGCAACCTGCTGCTGGGCCCGGCCGAGGACCACCAGAACCAGAACGCCATCTTCGGCGTGCTGGGCTGGGACTGGTACCTGTCGGGCAACATCAACACCCAGCTGCAGGCCGGGTTCGTCTACGAGATGCTGGAGGTCGGCCCACAGGGCTGGCTGGGCAAGGTGGACCTGCGCGGCTGCGAGATGTTCCCGCCCGAGGTCTGCGCCTACGAGCGCAACAAGCCCCAGCACTTCAACCTCACCGACAGCAGCACCTGGTTCCAGGGCGACGCCTACCAGCTGGACAAGCGCTACAAGGGCATCTTCGAGCCGACGGTGAACATCCGCGGCACCGCCTTCGGGCAACACGAGGTCAAGGCGGGCATGCAGGGTGAATACAACTACCGCACCCGCCTGATCCAGACCCCCGGCCGCTTCACCTTCACGGATCGCACCGCCGCCCGGCTGCCGCTGAACGAGGGTCTGTGCAACCCGATGGACAACGCCAATGGCGCCTGCTTCCGGCGTACCGAGTCGGACGACGTCGACGTGCACGAGAACGCCTTCGGGCTTGGCTTCTTCGTCCAGGATCGCTGGTGGACCCCGCTCGAGCAGCTGACCATCACCCCGGGCCTGCGCGCCGACTACGGCACCTCCTTCGACCGCAACGGCAAGCAGGTCACCTCGCTGTTCGCGTTCGGACCCCGCCTGGCCGCCACCGGCAACCTGACCCGGGACGGCCGCAACGTGCTGTTCGCCTATTACGGCCGCACCACCGAGACCCTGACCTTGCTGGTGGCCTCGGGCATCGACGCGGTCGAGGGCGGTCACGACGTCGAGAAGCAGTGGAGCAACACCACCAAGGACTTCACCACCCCGATCTCCGAGAGCGGCGGCCCCGGGGGCACCCAGACCACCGAGAAGCAGACCGCCCCGCACACCGACGAGATCACCGCCGGCTTCCGCCGCGAGATCTTCCCCAACACCGTGGCCTCGCTGGAGTACACCTACCGCCGGTTCTCGAACATCTGGACCTCCAACGAGAACAACCGCATCTGGGACCCCACCGGGTCGCGCGTGGTCGGCTGGAAGGACCCCACCAAGATGGGCCAGGACATCTTCCTCTACCACACGCCCGACGACGTCTTCCGCAAGTACCACGGCTTCACCCTGTCATCCGAGGGCACGCCGTCGCGCAACTGGGTCTACGGGGCCAGCTACACGCTGTCTTACACCTACGGCACCGGCGCCACGATCCTGGGCGGCAACGGCTACAACAACCCACGCCAGAAACGCTACTTCGTCGGCTACCACCCCGAGGACCAGCGGCACTTCCTGCGGATGTACGCCGCCACCTACCTGGCGAAGATCGTCAATCTGGGCGGGACCTTCACCTATTCCACCGGCTTTCCGGTGACCAAGGCGTTCTACAACGCCTTCGACGGCGGCTACACCAACCGGCGCACCCCGGGCGGCACCGCGCCCACCGCGCCCAACGACCTCGAGTCGATCGGCGAGCTCCGCTACCCCGACCAGGTGAACCTGGACCTGCGCCTGGCCGTCGACGTCTCGCCCAGCAAGCGGTTCGGCTCGCTGAACCTGATCGCCGACGTGTTCAACGCCTTCAACCTGCGCACCGCTACCTCGTTCCGCACCAACGACCTGCCCACCTACGGCCAGGTCAACGGCCGGCGCGGCCCCCTCCGCGTCCAGCTGGCGCTCAGCTACGCCTATTAGAAGGCCGTCGTCGCGACTTCGTCGCTATTTGGCCGGCGTCCGGAGCTCGCTCTCCAGGGCGTCGGCCACGCTGCGGAAGTCCTGCGCCTCGGCGCCGCCCAGCTCGGCCAGACGGCGGTGGCAGTCGACGATGTACTGGGCCAGCTCCTCTTTGGTGGCCATGGGCGCCACCTGCAGCGACATGTCGGGCTCGCCGGCGGGCGGCGCCTCGGCGGCGAAAGGGAGCAGCTGGTCCAGCCGGCTCACGCTGAACAGGATGCGGCGCTTGTCGGCGGGGGCGTAGATGGCGAAGCGCTCGTCGCCGTGGCGCTTCAGCAGGCTGACCAGCCCGCCCAGGAAGGTGCTGTCCAGGTAGGTGCACTGATGCAGGTCGATCACCACCCGCTTCTGCGGCTGCTTCAGGACCTCCTCGGCGAAGGCGTGTACCACGCGGCTCTCGGACATCGTCCCCGGGCCCTCCACCCTGACGGTGACGCCTTCCGGGAAGCGGGCCGCCGAGACGCTCGCGCGATCGCCCATCGCTCCTATGGTCCTCCCGCCCGGCGAGCTTGGCAACTTGGAAACCCAGCGCGCGGCGCGCTACCAGGGCAAGACGTCGCCGCTGGCGTGCCAGAAAGTCCCGCTGTTCTCGGGGGTGAGGGCGTCTATCCGTTCGAGTAGCTGTCGGGCCGACTGCTCGGGTGTGACATTGCCTGTGTGGCCGGTCATCTCCGTGCGCACGAAGCCGGGATGCAGGATTGCCACCGACACACCCGCCAGGCGCAGGTCTCGCGCCAGCGACACCGCCAGCGCGTTCAGCGCCGCCTTCGACATGCGGTACCCGTAATAGCCGCCCGAACCGTTGTCGGCCATCGATCCCATGCGGCTGGTGAGCACGGCGATCTTGCCGCCCCGACGCAAACGCGCGCGCAAGGCCCGCGCCACGCGCAGCGGGCCGATGGCGTTCACCTCCAGCTGCGCGCGCACGTCGTCCAGCCGCACGCTGTCGAGGTCGTCGCCGTTGAGCACACCGGCGCTGAGCACCAGCAGGTCCAGGGGCTGATCGCCCAGCCGTTCGGCCAGCGCCTGCACGGACGCGTCGGAGGTGACGTCGACGCCCGTTTCCACGCGCACGCCCAGGGCAGCGAGCTCCTTCGATTCCTGGCGGCTGGTGCCGATGACCCGGTCGCCGCGCGCGGCGAGCTGGCGGGCGAGCGCCAGGCCGATGCCGCGGCTGGCGCCGACGACGAGAGCGGTGATCGGGTTGGTGGTGGCGGTGCTGGCGGTACTGGCCATGTGGGGTCTGTTTTATCTGGAACCCTCAGAGGGTTCCAGACCTCCCGCGATGGAACTCCGGCGGCGGAGCCGCCTACGTTCCGACGCGTCTGCCACGTCGACGCGCCCGGAGCCAGGGCGGCGGTGGTATGAGGGGTGGATGAGGACGTTGTCGATCGCGCTGCCGGAACGGTTTGCCTTCTCGACGGAGATCGAGGTGAGGATCACCGACCTCAACTATGGCAAGCACCTGGGCAACGATTCCTTGCTGGGCCTGATCCACGAGGCCCGGGTCCGCTTCCTGCGCGCGCACGGGCTGCAGGAGCTGGACTTCGAGGGACGCTCGCTGATCATGGTCGACGCCGCCATCGTCTACCGGGCCGAGGCCTTCGCCGGCGACCGGCTGGCCTTCGCGGTGGCGGTGGCGCTGACCGGACGGGCGGGCTGCGACTTCCTCTACCGCATCACCCGCGTCGCCGACGGCCGCCTGGTGGCCGAGGCCAAGACCGGCGTGGTGTTCCTGGATCCAGGCACCCGCAAGGTGGTGGCCCTGCCTCCGGCCGCGCGCCGGCTGGCAGAGCTGTGAGGGCGGCGCCCCGTGGGTCACGATCGCTCGACCCTGGGGCGGCGGCGTCAGTGCGGCCGCTCGTGATGCAGGCGGCGCAAGGTCCGCTGGCCGAGCCAGACCCCCAGTCGCCAGAGCAGCGCTGTGGTGAGCGCTCCGCCGCCCATCAGCCCCCAGGCTTCACTCGATCGCGCCGACGGCCCCGCTGTGTTGAAGATCTGCACGAGCCCGACGAGCAACGCGCTGCCCGCAGCGGCAGCAAACCACCCGGCGGCGTGGCGCACGCGAGACGACGGAATGAAAGTGATCAGGACGAGCTCGATCAACGGCGGAATCGGCTGCAAGAAGAGCCCCCGATCGCCGGCCGGACCCACGAGCCCGGTCACACGCAAGACGCAATAGATCAGCGCCAGTCCGGCCAGCGCCCCCGCCCACGACGGTGGCGTCCAGGTCGATGCCTTCCATTCCAGGAAGAGAACCACGACGGCGCCCGGCAGCGCCCCGAGCACACCAAACACCACGCAGAAGCCCCACGGGAAATGCAGCGGCCCATTGAAGCTGGCGCAGGCGACGCTTGGCCATACCAGCACCGCGGCCGCGAGCAACGCCGATGTCCCACCGACGCGACTGCTGAGGTTCGACTGACCGCGCAGCCCCCGAGCCATCCACAATCATGTCAGCCCGCGTTCGTGGTGTCGCCAAGCACGCTGAGGTCGGTCGCATTTGTCCGCCCTGCGCGACGAGACCCTCGCGGCGTCGAGGTGCGCGCGGGTGGGACAGTCGTCTCGACGAACCAGAGAGCCTTAGAATGAGAGGAATGATCTCGATCGGCAGATGCCTGGGCGTTTGCGCTGGTGTCCTTTCGAGCGCTGCGCTCAGCTGTGGGGACGGTGACGGGGATGGCGCCCCGAATGGTGCGAGCGAGGTGGTCTGCCCCGGCGACCGCTGGGCTGCGAACGCGGACATGCTACAGGCGATCGCCGGTTGCACCGTCATTGCCGGCAATGTGAGTGTCACGAGCGACCTGACCCGCGTCGAGCTGCCCCTGCTCACCAGAATCGACGGTTTTTTCACGGTGTGGAGCAACCCGCTGCTCACCCGTGTCGCCTTGCCGCGGCTCGCCCGGGTCGGCGGCTATCTCGATGTGAGCTCGAATGTCGGGTTGACCAGCCTGGATCTGCCAGCGCTCGAAAGTGTCAACGAACGCCGGGTTCCCGCCGTCTACGACGTCGTCGTGCGCGACAACGCTCTTGCTGCCTGCCAGACGGACGCGCTCCGCGATCGGCTGCTGGCCAGGGGATTCCGGGGCACCTTCAGCATCTCGGGCGCTGCCGGTTCGTGCCCGACCGGCTCTCCCGGAAGTACATCCGGATCCGCCGGAATCGGTCCCGCCGCAATTTCGCAATGACCCGCAGGATCAGGACCGGACGGGAAGCTCGCGCCCCATCCTCCTCCTCAGGCGCGACTCGTGCTAGATCGGGCGCGACCTTGAACGGGAAGCTGAAGATCTTCGCGGGGAGCAGCCACCCGGCGCTGGCCAAGGAAATCGCCCGCCACGCCAAGGTGCCGCTGGGACAGCGCCGCATCAACCGGTTCTCCAACGAGAACATCAAGGTGAAGATCGACGAGAACGTCCGCGGCTCCGACGTGTTCGTGATCCAGACCTCGGCCGCGCCGCTGTCGGACCACATCGTCGAGCTGCTGATCCTGATCGATGCCCTGAAATTCGCCTCCGCCGCCCGCATCACCGCCGTCCTGCCCTATTTCCCCTACGCCCGCAGCGACAAGAAAGACGAGGCCCGCATCTCGATCAGCGCGCGGCTGATGGCCGACCTGCTGGAGACGGCCGGGGCCGACCGGGTGTTGACCATGACCCTGCACGCGCCGCAGATCCTGGGCTTCTTCCGTCGCCCCGCCGACCAGCTGCTGGCCACCCCCATCCTCAAGCGGCATTTCTCCCGTTCCAGCCTGGCCAACACCGTCGTGGTGGCCACCGACGCGGGCGCGGGCAAGATCGCCGGGCACTTCGCCAAGCGGCTGGGCCTGCCCATGGTGGTGATCGACAAGCGGCGCTTCGACGATTCCGAGCAGGCCCTGTCCACCGCGCTGATCGGCGACGTCCGCGGCAAGAACACGATCATCTACGACGACGAGATCGCCACCGGCGGCAGCATCGTCGAGGCGGCCCGCATCCTGCGCCACTTCGGGGCCCGCAAGGTACGGGTGGGCGTCACCCACGCCGTGCTGTCGGGGGGGGCGATGGAACGGCTGAGCGACGCCCAGCTCGACGAGCTGGTGGTGACCGACACCATCCCCGTGTCCGCCGCCAAGGCGCAGGCGCTGCCGGGGCTGAAGGTCCTGTCCACCGCCCGCCTCTTCGCCGACGCGATCCTGCGCATCCACCACGGCCGCAGCGTCAGCGCCATCGTCGAGGCCTGACCCTCGGCCGGCAAGCCTCTCAGTGCGGGAAGGCGACCCGCAGGGCGCTGACGCCGTCGGGCTGCACGTCGACCGCTCCGGGGTGGTACCCGCAGCGGGCCAGCACGGCGGTGTGCAGGTCGTCGTCGCTGCCCCGGAAAGTCGCGCGCAGCTCGGCGGGCGAGTGGCGGGAGGGTTCGCGGGTCAGCTCCAGCTCGACCCACATCGCCGGGCGGGCTGAACGCGCCAGCCAGGTGTGCATGCCGTCGACGTAGGCCCGGCGCGCGTCGGCGGCCAGGTATTCGATGAAGATGGTCTGGTAGGCGATCACCAGCGTGTCCTCGGACAGGATGGCGGCCGCGGCTTCCACGCGCTCGGGCATCTGCTCGGCCGACGCCTGCTCCACGCGCGGGGCGCCGCCGTCCAGGGGACTGTCGCCGGCCTGTCTGAACGCGGTCACCGCCGCCTCCAGGCGGGCGATGCGCTTGGGCTCGCCGGGCCAGATGCAGGCCTTCAGCCAGGCCACCGACGCGTCGTCGCGCGGATCCAGAGGGCGCGCGTCCAGGCCCAGCCGGAACCGGACTGCCGGCTCGCGCACCACCGTCAGGGGCGCTCCGGCCCCGTCGGTCCAGATCGGTGGCAGCCGGTCGGCCACCAGGTTCAGGCCCGCGCTGGCCCCCAGATCGATCAGGGCCAGCGGCCGCGCCTTCTGGTTGGCGCCCAGCAGGTACGCCGGCCACAGCCAGGCCACCGCGCGCGAGGTCTCGTTGGTCTGCACCGACCGGCTGGCGAAACGGCTGTAGGTGGCGTGACGCTCGGGCGCCAGCGCCGCCAGCAGCGACGCGCGCGAGACCGCCTGGCGCGCGGGCGGCTCGGCGGCAATGGCCGCCCACAGCGGGTGGCCGCTGCCCTCCTCCAGCGCCGAGGCGCGCAGAGCGGCCAGCAGCAGCAGCGGCCGCTCGTAGCTGGCCTCGAACCGGCGCGCCACCCAGGGCGCCTCCAGCCGGCGGCGCACCGGAGGTCCCAGCTTGGCGTCGGCCAGCACGGCCAGCAGCTCTTCCAGCAGCCGCACGTAGCTGGGCACGCGCGTTCCGACCATGCGTATCCACCTGGCCGCGTCGGCCTCGAACCCAGCCAGGCCGACCATCATCCCCAGGAGATATCACGCGATCCCACCTGCCGGAAACCACCCGGTGTGGGATGTGCGGATACCCCGCGCCAGCGCGGAGCAGACGCCGCCGCCGCAGACAACCGACCCACGGATGAGTCACAATCGGTGGGTTGACCCGCGCCGCCATCGTGATCGTCGCGTGTGTGGCCCTGGCCGCAGCCACCGTCGAGACCGCCACGCGTTTCGGGCGGCGTTCGGGCTGGCGGGCGCTCGAGCGGCAGCTGTTCGCCGAGGTGAAGGAGGGGTCGCTGCAGGCGCTGCTGCGGGCGCGCATCGCCGCGGCCCGCGTGCAGGCGGCCGAGCCGCGCAACGCCGCCGTGATCGGCCAGCTGGCCTTCGTCAGCGCCTGGCTGGCCGACGAATACGGGATGCGCAGTGGTCCGGAGGCGGAAGAGGCCCTCAAGCGGCTGCAGGGTCTGCCCGATGCGCGCCCGGTCGACGTCGCCACCACCGCCGCGCTGCTGGCCCTGTCGCGGGGCGATCGGGCCCGCGCCGCCGAGCTGGCCCTGACCGCGTCGCGCGAGGACCGCGACGACCCCCGGCCGCTGCTGGTGCTGGCGCGCGCCCGCGC
>JBKPRZ010000173.1:0-10302 GCA_046734815.1 Myxococcota bacterium
GTCCTCGTCCTCGACTCCCGATCCGATCGTCACCGACATTGGGTCTCAGAGTGCTCAGGGAACATGGGTGACAGACCTCTGATCAGAGATCACCATCGAGGACGAGGACGAGGACGAGGACGAGGACGAGGACGAGGACGAGGACGGGAAAGTGCGCCTACTACGCGAACGCTGGCCTAGAACGGATACGGCGTCGCCCGATCCTGCACCGTGACCCATTGCCACTGGGTGAATTCTTCCCAGTTGGCGATGCCGCCGTGGCGGCTGCCGTTGCCGGAGGCGCCGCGGCCGCCGAAGGGGGCCCAGGGCTCGTCGCCCACGGACTGGTCGTTGATGTGCACGATGCCGGTGCGCAGACGTGCCGTGAACTGCATCGCCCGCTCCAGCGACTGGGTGATCACGCCGACCGACAGCCCGTACTGGCTGGCGTTGTGGATGGCGATGGCTTCCTCGTCGCTGTCGAACGGGATCACCGCCAGCACCGGACCGAACACCTCCTCGTCGTGAAGGAGCATGCCCGGCGCGACGTCGGTGATCACGGTGGGCCGGTAGAACAGCCGGTCATGCGTGCCACCCGCGCGCAGGCGGGCGCCGCGCGCGACGGCGTCGTCGACCATGGCCTGCACCCGGCGCACCTGCTTGTCGTTGATCAGCGGGCCCAGCGCCACCGGCTGGGTGTGGGGGTCGCCCACCGGCAGGCGGCGGGCCTTGTCCACCAGGCGCTCGACCAGCGGCTCGAGGATCTTCCGGTGGGCCAGCAGCTTGCCCGTGGCCATGCAGATCTGGCCCTGGTGCAGGTATGCGCCCCAGGCGACGTTGGAGGCGGCCACCTCCAGGTCGGCGTCCTCCAGCACGATGGTGGCGTTCTTGCCACCCAGCTCCAGCGCCACCTTCTTGAGGTGCCGGCTGGCCAGCTCGCCCACCCGCCGGCCGGTGGCGCTGGACCCGGTGAACGAGATCATCGACACCGAGGGATCGCAGACCAGCGCCTCGCCCACCTCGGCGCCGCCGGGCAACACGTGCAGCAGCCCCGTCGGCAGCCCCGCCGCCTCGAACAGGCGCGCAGGGATGAAACCGCCGCTGATGGGGGTCTGCCGGTCGGGCTTGAGCACCACCGCGTTGCCCAGGGCCAGCGCCGGCGCCAGCGCGCGCGTCGAGAGGATCAGCGGGAAGTTGAAGGCCGAGATGACGCCCACCACCCCGTGCGGCACCCGGCGGGCGAAGCTCATGCGCTTGAGGCTGCTGGGCAACACCACGCCGGTGGGCTGGGTGGCCAGCGCCGCCGCCTCGTACAGGATGGAAGCGGACAGGTGCAGCTCGACGTCGGCCTTGCCGGGGATGCAGCCGGTCTCGCGCACGATCCAGGGCCGCTGCGCCTCGGCGTGGCTCTCCAGCAGCTGCGCGGCCCGCCGCAGGACCGCCGCCCGGCGCTCGGCCGGTGTGGTCGCCCAGGCCTCCTGCGCCGCCGCCGCCGCGCGCGCGGCGTCGCGGACGTCTTCGGGGGCCGCCAGTCCCACCTCGGTCAGCGGCTGGCCGGTGGCCGGCTCGATGACCACCCCGGTGCCGCCGCGGGCCGGCTGCCAGCGGCCGCAGAAGATGTTGCCCCGCCACACCCCCTCGGCGGCGAGCGACAGGGCGGTGACGGTGTCGGCAGACACGGCCGCCTCAGTTCACCCGCGGCCGATCGGCGCGGGCACGGCGCTTGCGCATGGCATGGAGCGCCTGGATCGCCGCGGCCCGGTCCGGGTGCAGGTTCGGCTGGTAGTGGTTGAGCACCGACTGTAGCAACACCGCGGTCTGGGTGCGGTCGGTGGCGCCGTAGCGGATCACCGCCAGGAAGTGATGGGCGATGCTCTTGACCGTCCGCCCGTAGTCCTCCATGCGGCTGGCTGCCACCTCGAAGCCCTTCACGTCCACCAGCAGGTAGACCGGCTGGCTGCCCAGCTGCGCCAGCTCTTCCAGCAGACGCCGGCGCCAGTGCGCGACGTCCTCCACCGACTGCAGGTGTACATCCCGGTGGGTGAGCGTCCAGGCTTCGATCGTTGCGTCGTAGCTGAGCTTGAGTTGCAACTCTCTTGAGTTGCTCGGTGCCACGGCAAAATACTTGAGCCGATCACGGCACGCTGACGATCCCCCGCTGCACCGCCAGCAGCGCCGCTTCGGTGCGATCGTTGACCCCCAGCTTGGCGTAGATGTTCTTGAGGTGGAACTTGATGGTCGCCTCGGACACGAACAGCGCCAGCCCGATCTCGCGGTTGCTCAGACCGCGGGCCACCAGGCGCAGCACCCCCACCTCGCGCGCGCTCAGCGCCGGGCTGCTCTCGCGCTCGGCCAGGCGGGCGGCCAGCTCGGGAGCGATGAACCGCCGCCCCGCCTGCACGGTGCGGATCGCCTCGAGGATGCCGTCGGCGAACGTCCCCTTGAGCAGGTAGCCGCTGGCCCCCGCCTGCATGGCCCGGTACACGTCTTCGCCGGCGTCGTAGCTGGTCAGCACCAGCACCTTGGCCTCCGGGTCCTGCTTGCGGATGGCGGCGATCACCTCGGCCCCGTGCATGCCGGGCAGGCGCAGGTCCAGCAGAGTGACGTCGGGCCGCTGCTCCCAGAAGGCGGCCAGGGCGGCGGGCCCGCTGTCCGCCTCGCCCACCACCTGCATGTCGGGATCGCCCTCGATCTTGGTGCGCAGCCCCAGCCGCATCAACGGATGGTCGTCGACCACCAGCACGCGCAACTTCCGCTTGGTTTCAGCCATCTCCAGCATCGATCCCTCCCTTTGCATTGGTCCGCAGACGCAAGATCACCGCCGTGCCCCGGCCCGGCCGCGAGGTGACCACCAGCTGTGCGCCCAGGGCCCGCGCGCGCTCGCGCATGCCCAGCAGGCCGAAGTGCCCGGTGCGGCCGTCGGCGGCGCGGGTCTCGTCGAACCCGCAGCCGTCGTCGATCACCGACAGCACCACCGTCTCGGGCTCGTACGAGAGCTGCAGGTCCACCCGGCCCGGGCGGGCGTGCTTGATCGCGTTGGTCAGCGCCTCCTGGGCGATGCGGAACAGCCCCGTCTGCGCCGCCTGCGGCAGCGGCCAGGCCCGCCCCTGCGTGTCCACCGTGCACGAGATCGGGCGGCCCTCCGACAGCCGGGCGGCCAGCCGCCACAGCGCCTGCCCCAGGTCCTCCGACGGCCCGGCGCCGTCGCGCAGGTTCCAGACCAGACGCCGGGTCTCGGCCAGGCTGGCCGACAGCGCGTTCTCCACCGCCTCCAGCCGCGACGCCGCCGGGCCCGGACCGATCCGGTCGCGCACGTTGCCGATCTCCAGGGCGGCGGCCGCCATCCCCTGCAGCAGCGAATCGTGCAGCTCGCGCGCCATCCGGTTGCGCTCGGCGATCACCGCCAGGAACTGTCCCCGCAGGCGGCCCAGGCGCAGCCGGTACGCCGCCAGCGCCGCCGCCCCCACGATCACGGCCATCAACATGTAAAAGCCGGTCGTGCGGTAGACGTGGGGCAAAAGGCGCAGCTCCAGCGCCGCGCCCGCCTCGTTCCAGACGCCGTCGGCGTTGCTGGCCCGCACCTCGAAGCGGTAGCGCCCGGCCGGGATGTTGGTGTAGTAGGCCACCCGGCGCGCCCCCGCCTCGATCCAGTCGCGGTCGAAGCCCAGCAGCCGGTAGCTGTGCACCGCCTTCTGCGGCTCGACCAGGGTGACGCCGGCGAAGTGGAACTCCAGGTTGCCAGGCCCGGGCGGGAAGGTGCTGGCGCCCGGCGGGCGTGCCTGCGACCAGACCGGGCGGCCGTCCACCACCGCCTTCTCGATCAGCACCGGCGGCGGCAGGCGGTTGACCGGCACCCGCCGCGGGTCCAGCGAGGCCGCCCCGCGCAGGGTGGCGAACCAGATCCGGCCGTCGCGGGCGCGCCAGGCGCCGGGCGTGCGCGAGCGCCGCGCCGCCAGCTCGCGCCGGTCCTCGGAGGTGTCGAAGGACACCGCCGCCACCCGTCCCGGCCGGCCGGCGGCGATCTCCTCCAGCCGGCGCGCCTCGATCCGCAGCAGCGCCCGGCTGGTGGTCAGCCACAGGTAGCCCTGCCCGTCGGCCAGCGCCTGGTAGATGGGATCGCCGGGCATGCCGTCGGCGGTGGAGAACAGCTGCCAGCGCCCGGCGCGCCGGCGCACCAGCGTGCCGCCGGCCCCGAACCACAGCGTGCCGTCGTCGTCGCGATAAAGCGCCCGGTCGGCCCGGCCGGCATCCCCGGGCAGCGCCGGCGCCTGCACCAGCTGGCCACCCTCGATCCGGTGCAGGCCCGCGTGGGTGGTGGCCCAGACGATCCCCTGGTCGTCCTCCTGTATCCCGCGAATCTGCCCCGGCGACACGCCCGGCGCGGTGGGCACCCGCTGCAGGTGCCCCTGCCGCCAGGTCCACAGGCTGGTCTCGGTGCCGATGTACAGGATGCCCGAACGCCCCCGGCCCAGCGACATCACCGGCTCGCGCAGCGGGACCGGCGTCTCGATCTTCCCGCCGCGCCAGCGGGCCAGGCCGCCGCGCGTTCCCACCCAGACCTCGTCGCCGTCGCCGGGCAGCACCGAGTTGACCTGGTCGGAGGGCAGCCCGGCGGCGCGGTCGTAGCGCTGCTCGCGTCCGTCCATCCAGCGCGACAGCCCGGTCCAGGTGCCGAACCACAGCGCGCCCTGGTGGTCCTCGCACAGCGATTCGATGGGCAGGTCGCGCAGGCCGGGCGGCCCCGCCCGCAGCACCACCGTGCGGTCGGTGAACTGGGCCAGCGCGCCGCTGCGCGTCCCCACCCACAGGCTGCCCTCCCGGTCCTCCAGCACCGCCGACACGTCGTCGTCGGGCAGGCCGTCGCGGCGGGTGAACAGGTCGAAGGACCCGTTGCGGAAGCGGATCAGCCCGGAACGGGTGCCGAACCAGACGTTGCCGTCGCGGTCCTCGATCCCCTGCGAGCGCCAGCCCAGCGCCAGCCCCTCGGGCTGCAGGAAGGTCTCGGTGCCGCCGGCGGTGACCCGGTGCAGGCGCTCGTCCGACAGCACCCAGACCACGCCGCCCCGCCCCTCGAAGATCGCGCGCACCGGTCCGGGCAGCGGCCCCTCGAAGTCGGCGTGCAGCTGGAACTGCTGCCCCCGGGTGGCGTCCGCGGGCCCCACGAACAGGCCGCGGTTGCTTCCCACCCACAGCCGCCCCCGCGCATCGGCGAAGATGGCGTAGATGGTGCCGAAGTGGTCGGACGGGGGCACCACCTGCTGCAGCTGCCGGCCGCGCAGGCGCAGCAAGCTGCCGCCGTCACCCGCCAGCCACAGGTCGCCGTCGCGCGGGAGCCGGTCCATGGCCCGCACCGGCTCGCCTCCCGGCGGGCGGCTGCCGCAGGGGACGAACGCGCCCGCCTGCACGCAGGCCGGCTCACCGATGCGCGACACCGCCAGGGGCAGGCCGCCCGGCCCCGGCACCACGCCCACCAGCGCATCCGGAGAATCCAGCCGCGCCACCGCCGCGCCGTCGTAGCGCCGCAGCCCACCCTCGGCGGCGATCCACAGGTAACCGTCCGCGGTCTGGGCCAGTGACCGGATCGATGACCCGGTCAGACCGTCGCGGATCCCCAGCACCTCGACCGTGCACTCGGATAGTGACTTGTCCGGATCGAGCGCGCGGGCCGATCGCGGCAGGACAGGCCCAACCCCGACGGCGGCGAGCACACCAACGACCATCGCCCTTGCACGCACGTGTCGGCGAAAAGGCTACCATGCACGATCTGCGGCGTCGGCCACCGGTCAGAGCACGCCAGCCGGGATCGCAGCGGTCGTATACGACTACGGTTGCGGTCAGCCCGGCAGCAGGCCGCGGTCGGAGACGAAGCGGGCCAGCTGCGCCGGCGATCGGACGTTCAGCTTGCGGTTGATGTGCAGCCGATGCGCGTCGACGGTGCGCACGCTGATGCACAGCGAACGGGCGATCTCCTTGCTCGAGCGACCGTCGACCAGCAGGCACAGCACCTCGCGCTCGCGGCGGGACAGCTCCTCCAGCCCCGGCTCGCCCTCTACCTGTTGCAGGAACGGCTGCAGCTGTGGGCTGATGTAGACCTCGCCGCGGCCGACTCGCGAGATGGCGTCGATCAGGACCGGCAGAGGCTCGTTCTTCACGGCGAAGCCCCGTACGCCCGCGCGGAGCGCGTCGCGGGCGAACAGGGGGTGGGGCAGCCGGCCCAGCATGAAGATGGGGGTCCTGTTGCGGCGCCGCTTCAGCTCGCGCGCCAGCGACACGCCGTCGCCGTCGCCCAGCATGAGGTCCACGATGGCCAGGTCGGGCCGGCTCGCCTCGATCACCTGGCAGCCCTCCCGCGCGCCGCTGGCCTCACCGACGACGTGAAAATCGGTGAGCGTGGACAACGCTATCCGGAAGCTCTGCCGGTACGACGCGTGGTCTTCGATCAATACGACGTTCACAGGGCGGACGATGGGGCGTCGGTTCAGCCCTGTCCAGGGTCGTCGGGGTGGGTGCGACTGCGCAAAAACGCACCCGCCCGCCGGCCGGGGGAACGACTATTCGGTGAGCGTCTCGGGCGAGACCCGATCGCGCGCGGGGGCCGGGTGGCGGAAGGTAAGGCGGGTGGGCTGCACGGGCAGCTCCGAACGCTCGACCGTGCCGGCCAGCTTGCCGTCCCGTGCCACGATCAGCGCCGATTCGGCGCCGCTCTCGGCGAACAGGCGCAGCAGCTCGTCCACTCCCTGATCGACGTGGCAGCTGACGTACCGGGTGGTCATCACCTCGTCCACCGTGCACAGCTCGGGCGCGCGCGAGCGAGCCACCACCTTCACCACGATGTCGCGTTCGCCGATCACGCCAGCGATGGTGCCATCGCCGCGGCAGATGGGCAGCAGGCGCACACCGAATCGCTCCATCCGACGTGCGGCATTTTCGACGCTCTGACCGCAGGTCAACGGAGGCGGCTGCCGGGGCGCGCGGTCTTCAGCGTTCAGCCAGTCCGAGATGCGCATTTGAAGGCAAAGACTGACCCGCCTTCGCGCACCTGGACATCGGGGATATCGCCCAAATGGGGCGGTATTTTTGCGCCCCTTCCGGGCTATCGCGCGATCGGCCGGCGCTCGTTGTGAGCGCGCATCGACAGTCCCACGTTGGCGGCGGAGGTACGCATGGCTCTCGACATCCACAAAGAAAAAGGGGTCCCGCTGGACCAGCAGGCGTTCACCTGGCGCGAGCTGGCCGGCCCCACCTTCAGCAAGCTGAACGACGACGCGTTCTCGCGCGTACGGGTCATCCTTCTCAACGGCATCGAATCCGAGGCGGTGCGCTTTTCCCACGCCTGCGCCCGCATGAACGGCCCGCTGCAGAGCGCGCTGGCTCAGGTCCGCAGGGTCGAGCACCACCAGCAGACGCTGGTCAACTGGCTGAACCCGGCCGACCAGTCGCCCCTGGAGACCACCATCGGCTACGAGCAGACCGCCATCGAGATCACGGCCCAGGTCGCCCAGCGCGAGGCCGATCCCTACCTGGCCCAGGTTTACCGCTTCGGCATGCTGGAGGATTTCGACCACCTGCACCGGTTCTCGGCGCTGATGGATCGGGTGCAAGGCAGCGACGCCAACAACATCCTCCAGAGCTACACCGATGTCCTGCCCGGGCGGCCCACCGCGGTCGAGCACCGCCATCCGCTGGATGACCTGCGCGACCCCTACGACCGCACGCGCGCCGAGCCGCTGACCAAGCTGCACGCCCTGACAATCATGTCGGCCGAGCACCAGGTGCACGACTACTACCTGAACATCGGCCCGATGTTCGCCGACCCGGTGGCGCGTCAGCTGTACGCCGAGATCGCCTCGGTCGAGGAGCAGCACGTGACCCAGTACGAGAGCATCATCGACCCGCGCGAGACCTGGCTGGAAAAGTGGCTCTTGCACGAGGCCAACGAGGTCTACACGTACTACAGCGCCGCCGAGCAGGAGGACAGCCGCTTCCTCAAGGCGATCTGGACCCGCTTCTGCGACTACGAGCTCGGTCACCTGCACTACGTGATGGAGCTGATGCGATCGATCGAGAAGCGGGACCCGGCCGAGCTGCTCCCCAGGGAGCTGCCCGATCCCATCCGCTTCGAGAGCCAGCGCGAATTCGTGCGCCGCGTGCTCTCGTCCGAGGTGGGGCTGCGGGCGCAGGGGTCCCGGTTCGTGACCGAGCGCGAGGAGGACGAACGCTCGCGGCGGTACCGCGATCAGCTGAACCGCGACGGGTCGCCCTCGGAGATCATCGCCGAGAACTACCGGCTGCAGCCCGGCACCGAGCTGGCCGGCTGGCTGGGACCCGACGGGCAGCCGGGGCAGGAGGTGACGCCATGAACAAGCCCACCGACATGGGCCGCAACCGCACCGGCGCGGCCGTCCATCCGCTGGAGACGAAGAAGCTGGAGCAGGCCGAACGCGGGGTGCGCATCGATCCGGGCCGCGACGCCACCGGTCTTCACCGGGCGCGGACCAGCTACGCGGTGGAGGCGCCGCCGGTGGGCACCATGCCCCCGCCCGCGAACATCAAGGGCACCGCCAGGGCGCTGGCGGGGGCGCTGCAGGGCGAGAAGATCACCGTGCTGCTGGATCTGATCGGCGAGCGGCTGGCCTACGAGCGCTCGGGTGTACGGCTGTACGAGGCGCTGATGGTGAAGCTCCCGGGCGCCGACATGCACCCTGGTCGCCCCACCATGGAGGCGCTGGTGCACCTGCGTGATCAGGAGCTGGAGCATTTCCACCTGCTGTGCCGGGCGGCCGAGCGGCTGGGTGGCGATCCCACCGCCATGACACCTGCGGCGGACGTGACCGCGGTGGCGTCGGCGGGGGTGATCCAGGTGCTGACCGACCCGCGCACCACCCTGAACCAGTGCCTCAAGACCATGCTGGGGGTCGAGCTGACCGACGTGGCCAGCTGGGAATTGCTGATCCAGCTGGCCGAGGCGCTGGACCAGGACGAGATCGCCGCCGAGTTCCGGGAGGCGGCCGTCCACGAGGAGCAACACCTGATCCAGGTGCGTTCGTGGGTGCAGACGTCGGTGGCCGGTGACGCCGGGGTGGAGAAGGAGATGGCCGAGCACGCGCCGGCGCCTCCGCCGGGGGCCTGACCGGCGATCGGGCGACGTTTCCGCGCCGGTGTCCGCTCGCGTCGCGTGTGTCGAACGATTTCTCGATGCGGAAACTTCGCGGAAACGTCGCACCGGTCATGCTGAAAGGGTGGCTGACATCCCGGGGGTGAATCGATGAACCACGACGAGATCCGGCAGCTGGTGAGGATCCGACACGAGCTCCGTCGACTGATGCCCGACACCGACAAGGGCGCCGCCAGCCGGTTGCTGGCGCGCATGCGCGCGCTCACCGCCCGCGACGCCCGCGAGCGCGCCACCGTGGAACCCGAGATCGAGCGCTGGCAGTTCGCGTTTTCACTGTGAGCCCCTCGGGGCTGGTCTGAACAAAACCGCTGCGGCGGCGGTCCAATCGTGCTCTGATCCCCGGCCCGGGGTGCCCGGGAGCACGATACACAAAGGAGACCACCATGCGCGCAACGGTTGCAATCCTCGTCCTGGCCATGACACCGGCCGTGGCCCGCGCCCAGGGCGGGGGCATGGCTCCCACGCCCCTGGTCGTCGACTTGAAGAAGGCCCCCGTCGGCGCCTGGTCGGAGTATTCGATGACCGCCGGCCCGCGCAGCGGCAAGATCCGGTGGTCGCTGATCAACCGCGACGGCGAGAACCACACCCTGGAGATGACCATGGAGGGTGGGCCGGCCATGGGCGGCCAGAAGATGGCCCTGCAGATGACCCTGGTGCCCAACCCCACCGCCTCCCCCAAGCCGGTCAAGAAGCTGGTGATGCAGATGGGGGCCATGGACCCGATGGAGATGCCCCTGGACATGCCGGGCATGTCGGGCCAGCGCTTCGAGAAGCCCGACCCGAAGAAGAAGGTGGGCAAGGAACAGCTGAAGACCGCCGCCGGGAGCTTCTCCGCCGACCACTACCGCGACACCCTGCCGCAGGGGACTGTCGACACCTGGCTCAACGACACGGTGGTGCCTCTGGGGCTGGTGAAGATGACCCTCACCCCCAAGGAGGGCGCGCCGGGCGCGGGGCCGATGCAGCTCGAGCTCACCAGCCGGGGCAAGGGCGCCAAGCCCAACATCACCAAGGCGCCCAAGCCGTTCGATCCCTCCGCCTTCGGCATGGGCGGCGGGCACGGCGCGCCGCCGCCGGGCCACGGCGCGCCTCCGCCGGGCGACAAGGCGCCGGCCGAGAAGGCCCCGGCCGAGAAGGCCCCGGCCAAG
>JBKPRZ010000174.1:0-7966 GCA_046734815.1 Myxococcota bacterium
TTCCGCAGCAGTCGCCGCGGGATCCCGGATCGACCGGAGCCCTGGAACGCTGCCGGCCGGCCGGCGCCGCTCGCTATACGTGGGATCCCAAGGATCCCGACCACATCACCTTCGTCGATGCCGCCGGCGCCGCGCTGGGCACGTTCCCTTCCGATGGCGACGGGCACACCTTCGTCACCGTCAGCGTGCTCAGCGGGCGGACCGTGCAGGTGCCGGTCTGGAACCTGGGTGGATCGGCCAGCAGCTGCCCTCTGCAGCAGGTCATCGACCACGAGAAGGACGCCTACGTCCGCGCCCGCCTCAACACGCTGGCCGCCGCCTACGCCAGTCCGGCCACCCGCAACGAGGCCTTCGCCCGCCGCATCGCCATCGCGCTCGACGAATGGGCGCGGCGCCTGCCCGACTACTACCTGACCGGCAAGAACGGCATCCGCCCGCTGAACCCGGCCGAGGCATTCGCCATGGGCGACATCCAGCGGGTGAGCGATCACAACGGCGTGGCCCACGAGGTGCGCGACGAGCCGGTCACCGCCTTCGATGCCGTCTTCGACAGCCCCGCGCTGGCCGAGCTGTCGGCCCAGCTGGGCTACGACGTCCGGCAGAAGATCACCGACGACTTCTTCCTGAACCTGATGGACTACATCACCACCAAGATCCCGCTGGCGGTGCACGTGGCCACCAACCTGTCCGGTTCCTTCGACGAGACCGCACGCATCGCCACCGTCCTGCACCGCCCCGAGCTGGCCCGCTGGCTGAACGAGTACCTGGCCCTGTCGGTGCAGAACCTTGTGCGCGACGGGATGTTGCCCGAGTCGATCGGATACGCCTCCGGCTACCTGAACGAGAACCGCTCGGTGGCCAGCAACCTGCGCACCTACTTCGCGATCTGGCCGGCCAGCGAGGGCCCGCTGGCGGCCATCGCCCGGGCCAGCGAGGCCTACCTGCAGGCCTTCGTCCGCGGCATCGCCGCCCTCGATTCGGTGTCGATGCCCGACGGCACCCAGGCTCCGTTCGGCAACACGCCCTTCCGCCGCGGGCGCCCGCGCACCGAGACCCGTTCGTTGCTGCTGCCGGGGTACGGCCATCTGGTGCTGGGCGACGGGCAGCAGACCGATCAGCTGCAGGTGAACCTCGCCTTCAACGACAACGCCAACCACTGCGAGCAGGACGTCCTGCACTTCACCCTGTTCGGCTTCGAGCGCGAGCTGCTGTCGGACCTGCGCTACGCCCGCATGCCGGGTCGGCCGTTCACCGAATCGACCCTGGCCCACAACACCGTCACCGTGGACCGGCGCGACCAGTACCGCAGCAACAACCAGGTGACCGGCAACCGCGGCCACCTGTTCACCGGCGGCAACCTGCTGCTGTTCGAGCCCAACCTGGCCGGCCTGTCGGTGGCCGAGGTGGACGGCAGCCGGGCCTACGTCGGCACGGTCTCGCGCTACCAGCGGCTGCTGGTGCTGAACGCGCGGGACACCGGGCGGCCGTACCTGATCGATCTGTTCCGGGTCACCGGCGGTCAGACCCACGACTACTTCCTGCACGGAGCGACCCTGTTCGACATGACCACGCCGCCTCCCGATCCCGCGGCCCCCGCCGGCGCCAGCAGCCTGCCGCTGGCGCGCATGGAGGGCGCCTACCCGCTGCTGGAGGGCACCGAGACCTTCCTCGAGCCCCCGCGCGACGACGAGCCCTGGTACGGCGCCTTCCGCGATGTCTGGACCGCGCGCTCGAACGGCGCCTGGAACGTCACCTTCGCCTCGACGGCGCCGCCCCAGGCGGCCCGCATCACCATGCTGGACGACGGCGACGTCGACGTCTTCGTGGCCAAGAGCCCATCCCCGCACCGCGACCGCATGCCGCCCGACACGCCGGAGGCCTTCTACGCGCACTGGCGCCCCAGCTTGCTGGCCCGCCGCCGCGGCGCCGGTCCGCTGGACAGCCTGTTCGTCGCGGTCATCGAACCGCTGCGCGGACCACCGGCGGTGGCACGGGTCGAGCGGCTGCCGCTGGCGGGCGGCCCCAGCCTGGATCAGGTCGCGCTCCGGATCACGTTCTCCGACGGTGCGGAGGACGTGGCGCTGGTGGACCTGGCCAACCCCGCCGTCACCGGCCAGCCGGCCCGCGGCCGGTTCGCCACCGCCGACGGGCGCTACGCGCTGGATGGGCGGCTGGGGATCAGCTCCCGCCGCCCCGACGGCGAGCGTGCCTACCTGGTCGCCGGAACGCGCTTCGAGCACGCCGGACAGACCACCAGCCTCGCCACCGGCGTGCATGCGGGCGCGGTGAGCGAGCTGCTCTCGCCCACCGGTGAGGTCTGCGGTCCGCGCGCGTTCGTCACCGACGTGCCGCTGCCCGCCGGCGACGCGCTGAAGGGCCGCCTCCTGCGGGTCACCTTCGACCGCTATGCGGTGGTCCCGGCCGGCAGCACCTACCCGGCCGGACAGATGGAGCAGAGAGGCATCAGCCAGATGTACCGCATCGACCACGTCGAGCGCTCCGGTGAGCGCACGCTGATCGTCCTGGCCGAAGATCCGATGTTGACCCTGAAGGATGGCGTGGCCCAGGAGACGACCCGCCCGGGCCGACGTTTCACCGGCCCCTTCACCTTCGAGATCGCCGCCAGCACCGCGAACTAGGCGGGCCGCCGGCCGTCAGGGCTTGCTGGCCAGCCGCGCGTCCGACTTCGAGCCTTCCCGCAGGAACACCGGCAACACCGACAGCGGCGCCGGGTGGGCGCTGATGGTGCGGCCGCCCTCGACCACCTTGCCACTGGCGTGGTCGCGCCAGCGCCCGGCGGGTAAATACAGATCGCGCGAGACGGCGCCCTTCTGCAGCACCGGCGCCACGATCACGTCGGGCCCCAGCATGAACTGGTCGGTGATGGCGAAGGTGGCCGGGTCTTTCGGAGCGTGGTACCAGAGCGGCGCCAGGATCGGCTCACCGGTACTTGGCGCCGCCCGCGCCAGCTCGATGATCGTCGGCGACAGGGCCACGTGCAGCTGGCTGGCCTCGCGCACCAGGCGCACCGCCTCGTCGTCGAAGTGCCAGGCGCCGATCGAGAACTGCAGCAGCGGCATCAGCGCCGAGGCCTGGGCCCAGCGGATCATCAGCTCCTTGTCGGCGCGGTCGTCGTTGTACTGATTGCCGCCCACCATGTCCGGCATGGCGTAGGGATACCCGCGCATCGAAAGGGTGATCATCTCCGGCACCAGCGCCTGCAGGCCGTTCTCCGGGCCCCAGATGGAGTGCTTGTCGATCAGCCGCTGGACGATGCCCAGCCGCTGCGAATAGATGCCGACCCGGGTCTCGTTCCAGGTGTAGCGGGCGGTGGCCTCCCGGTTGTAGACGTCGCAATATTCGATCGGGTCCTTGCCGTCGGAGGCACGGCCCTCCTGCGGCACCATCTCGGAGTCAGCGCCGTCGAACTTGAAGCCGTCGATCCCGAACCGCCGGCGCAGACCGTCCAGCTTGGCCCGGAACTCTGCCGCCGCCGGCGGATGGGACATGTCCCACAGGGCCGCGTTGCCGTTCCACCAGTTGATGATGCCCACGTTTCCCGTCCCGTCGTGGAACAGCTTGCGCGCCTGCCGGGGATCGTCGCGCAGCCGGGCGAAGGTCGCCGAATCGAGGTTGACGAAGGGGTGGACCCACAACGTCACCTTGAATCCCAGCTGGTGCAGCTGCCGCACCATCGCCCGGGGATCGGGAAACTTGGTGGCGTCGAACTCCATGTCGCCGTAGAGCGCTTCCCACTTGTCGTCGATCTCGATCACCCCGGCGGGCAGCTTGTGCTTGCGGATGGCCTGGGCGAACTCCAGCACCTTGGCCTGATCCACCGGGACCTTGTGCTCGACCCAGGTGGTGTAGATGGGCTCGCGGAAGTATTCGGGCGGCGGGGTGATGGCGGGGTGCCCGACCTCGTCGATGAAGGCGCGCACCAGGTCGTGCACGTCGGCCGCCACCAGCAGCTCGTAGGTCAAGGTGGTGGCCGGCATCTCCACCGAGACCAGACCGTCGGGCTTGCCCGCCTGCAGCCGGTTGACCGAGTAGCGAAAGTCCCGCGGCGTGCGCACCCAGACCCCCACGCCGTCGGTGGTGTACCAGAACGGCGAGGCCTGGGTCTTGCCGAAGGCCACGAAGCCGGGCGTCTCGATGCGCGCCTCGTTCAGCGGCAGGACCAGCTTGCTGCGCCAGCCCTGGAAACCACCGCCGTACCAGCGCGCGCGGCTACCCAGCTCGAAGCGCAGCACCGAGCCCAGACTGTGCAGGGGCGGGTCCCGGTGCAGCCCGATGGTGGTGATGCGCGCCCGATCCCGCTGCGGCCGCACCTCGACCAGCATGCTGGTCTTGGCCCGGGAGAAGGCGTATTCGATCACCACCCGATCGGCAAAGCGATCGATCTTCTTGATGGCCCCCGGTCGCTCGGGTGTCTGCTCGAACAGGAGCACGCCGTTGGGGGAGCCATTGTCCGGCTGGGCGCTCCGCAACAGCACCTGGTCGCCCCGATGCAGCGTCCAGCCGAAGCCCTGTCGGGTGATCGCCAGGGCGTAGCGCTCGGTGGTGATGCGCACCTCCTGCGGACTCTCGACCAGCTGGTACGAGGCGGCGGGAGCGGCCAGGGCGGGCGGCAGGCCGCCCAGAGCCACCAGGGCGGCGGCGATCCATCCGGGGGAGATTGGTCCTCGCATCGCGTGTCTGTTTGCCACATCGGCCGCCGCCGCGGAAGCCGAGAACGCCCGACCGGGCTTCGCCGGCTGAGATACCCACCGTGTGGACGTGGCCGGGGAAGGGATCCGTGCGCGCCGCATGCGCACGTTCGTGAAGGCCACCCTGGTCGGAGGGGTGGTGTTCCTGGTGCCGGTGGTGGTGCTGCTGGTGCTGCTCAGCAAGGCGGTGGGGCTGCTGCGGCGGCTGGCCCAGCCGCTGGCCGATCACCTGCCGCTCGACACCGTCGCCGGCCTGGTGGTGGCCGATGCGCTGGTGATCCTGCTGCTGGTGGTCGCCTGTTTCCTGGCCGGCCTGCTCGCCCACCTGTCGTTCGCCAGCCACTTCCTCAAGCGGGCGGAGACGGGCATCCTCTGGCGCGTCCCCGGGTACGGCTTCATCAAGGCGCTGACCGAGAGCATCGACTCGCGCGGGGGCTCGAGCAGCGGCATGCGTCCGGTGCTGATCCACTTCGACGACTCGGCCCAGCTGGCGTTCGAGATCGAGCGGCTGGCCGATGGCCGCTGCGTGGTCTTCGTCCCCAGTGCGCCCGAGCCGCGCGGCGGTTCGGTGTCGGTGATGGACCCCCAGCGCGTCGAACCGCTGCCGATCAGCTTCGCGGCCGCGGTTCGCGCGCTGCGGGCCCTGGGTCGCGGTCTGGGGGCCGACCTGGACCGCGACCTCTGATCACCGCGACTTCGGGAACAGCAGCGCCACCTGGATGCGCATCTGCCAGGAGGGACCCTCGATGCCAGGGCCGGCGGTGTTGTGGAAGGCGGAGATCTGGGCGTTCAGGGGCGACTCGCCCAGGTGGAAGATCTTGCCGACGCCACCACCCCAGGGCACCACCCAGTCGTTCCCGTCGGCTTCCCAGTTCGCGGTGATGATCGGTGAGCTGGTGAGGTACCAGCCGTGGGGCAGGTTGTAGTTCACGAAACATTGCAGCAGCAGCTGGTTGACCTGGGTGAAGTCGTCGGGCCCGGCGAAGGACCAGATGTTCTGCGCGAGCACGCCGATGCTCCAGGGGTGGGGCTGCACCAGCACCACAGCGCTGGGCCCGATGCCCCACTTGCCCGTGCCCAGCGATCGCTGAGTCGCGGTCGGCAGCAGGGCGCTGAGGCCCACGCCCCAGATCAGCCGCTTCGGCTGCGCCGGCGACAGCCAGGCGGTGGGGTTGATGTCACCCAGCCCCGAGCTCCCACCGGTCGGGTGCAGGACATCGGGCTCGTAGACGATCGGCAAGATCGTGCGCGTGATCAGGTTCCAGTCGTCCGACAGGCGGAATGGGATCACCGGCTGGATGTTCAGGGTGTTGCGGGCGCGATGGTAGGGGCCCACGCCATAGTCGGTGTCGTTCTGGAAGGGAACGCTGAGCAGGTCCGAGACCGGGTTCTGCACGTCCCTGGCCAGTTCGGCGGTGTCGCCCGGTCGCGGGGCGCCCTTGGCCGCGCGCGGTCCCCTCCTGCGCTTCGGCCCGGGCCGACGACGGCGCCAGTGCACCGGCCAGCAGGACCGCCGGGACCATGACCCACGTGAAGGCAAATCTCTCCATCGCTCCCTCCTCTCCCCTTGCAGCGAGGCTGATCGGCGCGGCCGGGCCCCTCAAGGCCGCCGACGGCCGGCCGGCGCCTTTGCGATGGGTCCTGATAGGTGGGGGGCAGTCAGCCCAGACCGACGCGGGCGCGCCAGCCGGCCAGCAGTTCGGGGCTCACCCCGGCGCCGCCACACACGATGACCACCACCGAGCGGGCCCCGGCCAGCGCCGGTGCGCGCTGGTAGATGGCGGACAGCGCCGCCCCGCAGGCCGGCTCGACCAGCAACCGGTGGTCGCTGGCGAAGCGGGAGCAGGCCTCGACGGCGGCGGCGTCAGAGACCACCCACGGCAGCACCGGCCGCCGCTGCGCCCAGGCCAGCGCTTCGCCGGTCACCGTGCGCGCACCCAGGGTCAGCGCCACGGTGTCGATGCGTGGGAGCGTGACCAGCTCGCCGGCCCGGATGGCAGCGGCCAGCGAGGCCGCCCCCTCGGTCTCGGCCGCGACCAGCGGGACCGTCCCCCAGCCGTGCGCCGCCAGCCCGCGCGCGGTCCCGCACAGCAGCCCTCCGCCGCCGACCGAGAGCACCACGGCGTCCGGGGCCAGTGGCAGCTGATCGGCCAGCTCGTCCACCAGGGTGGCGTGCCCGTCCCAGATCTCCTCGGCATCGAACGGGTGCACGTAGCCGGCGCCGCTGTCTGCCGCGGCCTGCAGCGCGGCCGCGTGGGCGTCGTCCCACACCTGCCCCGCCACCTCGATGCGGGCGCCTTCGGCCCGCAGCTGGTCGAGCATCATGGCCGGCGTCGACGATGGGACGAACACCGTCACCTCCGCCCCCAGGCGGCGGCCCGCGTAGGCCACCGCCAGTCCGGCGTTTCCTCCCGAGGAGGAGACGAAGCGGGCCACGCCACGCGCCCGCAACGTCTCGCATAGCCGTCCGATCCCCCGCGCCTTGAACGACCCGACCGGCTGCAACGCCTCGAGCTTCAGGAACACGCGCGCCCCCAGCAGGCGTCCCAGGGTGTCCGATTCGATCAGCGGCGTGCGGACGTGGATCATCCGGTCAGCTTAGCCAACCCGACCCGCCGCCGCCCGTCGCTGGTCAGTCGTGGACCAGCTTGAGCAGGTCGACCAGCGCCAGCGCCAGACGTTCGTGGTCGTAGACCTCGTGCATCAGTCGGATGGGATCGGTGTACAAGGTGTCGCTGGTGAAGATAGCCCGCCAGTCGAGGGCGGTCTCCGCGTTTATCGGCACGCCCGACCGCTGCATCACCTTGAGCACCTCCCAGGCGAACAGCCCCTGGCCGATGGCGGTGGGATGCACGCCGTCCAGCCCGAAGATGCCGCCCTGGCGCAGCCGTCCCTCGCGGTCGGCGTGATAGAACTTGGTGTCCACGGTGGGGTAGGCGTAGCGGAAATATTCCGGGAAGCGATAGGGCGGGTTGCCCTGGTTCCGCTTCCAGGCCATCTGGGTCAGGGCGCGGGCGATGTCCACCACGAAGTAGCGCGGCTGGCTCAGCCCCTTGTTCAGCGCCGCCACGCGGGCCTTGATGCCGCGGTTGAAGGCCCGGATCGTGTTGTCGATCAGCAGCGCCTCGTGCATGGTCAGCTGGTACGGCGACCCGATGGCGAAGGCCTCGTCGAACGGGAAATAGGTGTAGTACTTGAAGTAGGTGTGCGTGTCGGCGACGTCGGGATCGTCGTCCGACGGCGCCTCGATGTTGAAG
>JBKPRZ010000175.1:0-8274 GCA_046734815.1 Myxococcota bacterium
GGCTCGGCCAGCGGCAGCGCCCCGCCGCCCACCGCCGACTGCAGCTGCCGCGCGCCCACCGCCAGCGGCAGGCCGGCCGCCGCCAGCGCACCCAGCAGCTGGTCCTTGCGGCGCTCGAGCTGCGGCAAGGTCGCGGTCAGCAGGCGCAAGGTGGGGATCTCCGCCCGCGCCGCCGCCTCGCCCTCGCGGTAGATCTCGAGGGTCGCCTCCAGCGCCGCCAGCGACAGCTTGTCCGGGCGCAGGGCCCGCGCCAGCGGGTGCTTGCGGATGCGTTCGATCAGGTCGCGGCGGCCCACCAGGATCCCCGCCTGCGGCCCGCCCAGCAGCTTGTCGCCCGAGAACATCACCAGGTCGGCCCCCTGCTGCAGCACCCGCGACACCGGCGGCTCGCCGGGCAGCCCGTGAGGCGCCAGGTCCAGCAGCGCGCCCGAGCCCAGGTCCACCAGCAGCGCCAGCCCGGGCGGACGGGCCGCGGCCAGCTCGGCGGTGCTCACCTCGGCGGTGAAGCCGACCAGCGCGAAGTTCGAGCGGTGGACCTTCAGCCAGGCGGCGGTGTCGGGCCCCACTGGCTGCTGGTAGTCGAGAAGGCGGGTCCGGTTGGTGGTGCCGACCTCGACCAGCCGCGCGCCCGAGGCGCGCATGACGTCAGGGATGCGGAAGCCGCCGCCGATCTCGATCAGCTCGCCGCGCGAGACGATCACCTCGCGCCCCGCGCCCAGCGCAGCCAGCGCCAGCAACACCGCCCCGGCGTTGTTGCCGACCACCGCCGCCGCCTCGGCCCCGGTCAGCGCGCACAGGCTGCCCTGCAGGTGGTCCTGGCGCGACCCACGCCCGCGGGCCTGGGGGTCGTATTCCAGGGTGGAGTAGCCGCCCGCCACCAGCTGCATGCGGGCCAGCGCCCGCGCGGCCAGCGGCGCGCGTCCTAGATTGGTGTGCAGCACCACCCCGGTGGCGTTCAGGGCGCGGCGCAGGCTGGGCTGCACCAGCGCCTGCACCCGCTCCTCCAGCCGGGCGCTCAGCCGATCCAGCAGGTCGGCGCGCTGGCCGTCGGGGGGCCGGGCGCGCTCGCCGGCGATCTCCGCGCGCGCCGCCTCCACCACCACCCAGCGCGGGTGGCGCGCCAGCAGCGCCTGCGCCGCGGGCGAGCGCAGCAGTTCGTCCACCGAGGGGAGACGCGCGAAGGCGGGGTCGGTCTTGCCCATCTGGCCGGTCGATATTAACCGAACCGGCCGCCCCCGCTCAGTCGCGCGAGCGCAGCAGACCGCGGCGGCCCGCGATCGACACCGCCTCGGTGCGGCTGCGGGCGCCCAGCTTGCTGAGGATGCGGCTGACGTAAAGCCCGGCCGTACGCTCGCTGATCCCCAGGGTCTCGGCCGCCTCCCGGTTCGAGGCGCCCTGGGCGATGTTCTCCAGCAGCTCGCGCTCGCGCCGGGTCAGCTCGGGGTGGCCCTGCCGCAGCGACATCTGCTCGACGATCTCCGGCGGCAGGAAACGCTGGCCGCCGTGCAGCGTCCGGATCGCCGCCAGCAGGTCCTCGCCGGACGACTCCTTGGTCAGATACCCGCGTGCGCCCGCCGCCAGCGCCCGGGCGATGTCCTCGTCGCCCTGGTAGTGGGTCAGGACCAGGATGCGCACCCCGGGCGCCCGCTCCACCAGCGCGCTGGCCAGCTCGGATCCGGTCATGCCCGGCATGCGCAGGTCGATCACCACCACGTCGACGGCGGCCGGGTCGAACATCGCCAGCGCGCGTTCGCCGTCGGCGGCCTCGCCCACCACCGCGATCCCGGGCTGCTCGCTCAGGAAGGTGACGGTGCCGTGGCGGGTATAGAAGTTGTCCTCCACCACCAGCACCCGGATGGGCTCTGCTTCCTCGATCTCGATCATGCGATGTCCTCCCGTTGGCGGCCGCGCTGGGGAACCAGAAGCGCCACCTCGGTGCCGTCACCGGGCGCGCTGCGGATGGTGAGCTGGGCGCCCAGCCGCCGCGCGCGCTCGTGCATGCCGACGATGCCGTGGCCGCCGTCGCGGCTGGGCCCGGCCGCGGTCTGGAACCCGCAGCCATCGTCGCGCACCCACACCTGCAGGGCGTCCTCGTCGCACAGCACGCCCACCTCGATGTTGCTGGCGGCCCCGTGGCGGACGGCGTTGGTCACCGCCTCCTTCACCACCAGCGGCACCTCGTGGGCGGCCAGGCCCCGCACCGGCCGCGAGTCGCTGGCCGTCCTCACGGTCAGGTTGATCTCCGACGGCACGCCCAGATCCGAGAGCACCCGTTCGATCCGGCTCTCCAGCCGCTCGTGCCCGTCGCGCGGATCGCGCATGTCCCAGATGGCCCGGTTCAGCTCGGCGTGGGCCTCGCGCACGATCTCGCGCAGCCGCCCGACCTCGGCGTGCCCCCGCGGCTCGGCGGCCAGGCGCAGCCGGTCGCTCAGCAGGCCGATCGCGCGCAGCTTCTGGGCCAGGCCGTCGTGCAGCTCGCGGGCGAAGCGGGCGCGCTCGGCGTTGACCGCCCGGTGGCGCAGGGTCAGCTGCCCCACCCGCAGCCCGTGCAGGCCCAGCCCCAGCGCCACCAGCAGCCCCAGGCTCAGGACCACGAAGGACCGCGTGCGCCAGAAGGGCGGCTCGGCCAGCACCGCCAGGCTCAGCAGGCCCGCCGCGCCCGGGCCCGTGCGGATCTCCAGAGCGTAGGAACCGGCCGGCAGGTCGTGGTAATGCGCGACCGGCTGCGGTCCCGTCACCACCCAGTCGGCGTCGAAGCCACGCAACCGGTGGCGGAAGGGCGGATGGGCGGACTCGAAGCTGGCCGCCCCGTAGCGCACCACCAGGTCGCGGTTGCGCGGCCCCAGGTGGATGCTGCCGCCGATGCCGGCGGGGATGCCGTCGACCGCGATCTCCTCCACCACCGGTGTCAGCCGGGCGGCGCGCGTGCGCTCGGGCGGCGCCAGCACCGACAGCCCCTTCAACGTCGCCACCCAGACGTTGCCCTGGTCGTCCAGGGTCAGGTTCGGGTGGAAGGCGCCGGTGCACTCGGCCGTGCGCATCCCCTGCTCGCGGCCGAACACCAGCGCCCGCACCCCCGCGCAGGGGCCCTCGGCACAGCGGTCGAGATCGGCGCGCGGCACCCGCCACACGCCCGCCTCCGAGCCGATCCACAGGTAGCCCCGGTGATCGTCCAGCAGGCCGACGATGTTCGCGCGGGGCAGCCCCAGCGAGGCGGGGATCGCGCGGAACTGACCGTCGCGAAACCGGATCAGCCCCCGTCCCCACCCCGTGCCCAGCCAGATCGAGCCCGCCTGGTCCTCGACCACCGCGCCGATCTCCACCGCCGGCAGCCCGTCCTGCGGACCGAGGCAACGCGCCCGTCCCTGCTCGACCCGCGTGACGCCGTGGGCCCCGGAGCCGTAGGCGCTGGCGAACCAGACGCGGCCGTCGGAGGCCTCCAGTCCGTGGACCAGGCGATCGCCGCACAACCCCTGCTCGCGCTTCAGCACGACCGGCGGCCGGGTGACGTCCCCGTGGGGAAAGCGCAGCAGCCCGATCTCCCACAGCGCGGTCCACAGGTCACCCGAGCGGCTGAAGAAGCCTCCCTTGTACATCTGGTCGGTGTCGGGGTCCGGGTCGGTGCCCTTGATCATCAGTCGGTACTGAAGGGGCCCGCCGCGCAGCAGGCGCTCGGAGCCGAGCCAGATTCCGGCGGCGGGGCTGTCGGGCGGCGCTTCGATGATGTCTGTGGGCGCCCAGCCGAGCTCGACATCGTTGCGCCGGACTTCCCACCGGCCGTCGAGGAAGGGGTCTTTTCCGTTGGGGACGTAGTGGGCGATCCCGCCCTGCAGGGCCGCCATGATCGAGCCGTCGCGCAGGTGGGCCACCGAGTAAGCCACCGGCCCGGGCAGGCCCTCGTCCACCCCGAAGTTGCGCACCGGCGGGGCGCTGATGCGGGCGACCTCTCCCTCGCGGACGGCCAGCCAGATGGCGCCGTCGCGCTCGACGGCGATGGCCGTGACGAAGCGGTTGCGACCGGCCTCGCCCCGCAGCTTCACGGGCTGATCGTGGGCGAAGACGCTCGGGGGCCCGCCGGCCCAGACGTTGTCGTCCAGGTCGACCGCCACCGCCCAGGGGCCGTCGGCGGCGAACGAGCGCCGCTCCTCGCCGGGACCGACGCGCAGGATCTGGTCGCGCCCGGCGGCCCAGATCCGTCCGGCGCGATCGACCGCCAGCGAGAGGACGGGCTCGCGGATCGCCGTCGGGACGAAGCGCCGACCCCGCTGCACCACCACCCCCGCCACCGTGCCGACGTACAGCGCGCCGTCGGGACCGACGGCCAGCGCGGTCACGAACGGCGCGGGCAGGCCGTCGGCGGTGGAGAAGAGCTCGACGCGACCGCCCACCCGGTGGACCAGCCCGGCCTCGGTGCCGATCCAGACGCCGGCGCCGGGCTGCTCGGCCAGGGCCCAGACCCAGGGGCTGGGCAGCCCGTCGGCCGCGCCGAAGCGTCGCAACCGGCCGGCGTGCCCCTCGGGCAGGGCCGGGTCCAGCCGGATCACGAACGCCTCGGGCTGGCCGTGCTCGACCACCACCGGCGACTGCGGGTCGCCCCGCAGCGCCAGCACACCGGCGCCGGTGGCCACCCAGATCGAGCCGTCGGAGGCGGCCAGCAGCCTGCGCACCCAGCTGCCCGACCGGCGCTCCCCCTCGCCGATGTCCAGGTCGACGAAGCGCTCGCCGTCGAAGCGCGAAAGGCCGCTGCGCGACCCCAGCCAGATGCGGCCGTCGGGGGCCTGCGCCACCGCGTTGACGGCGTCGGGGCGGTCCCAGCTGCGCACCAGGAACGGCTGCAGCCCCAGGTCCAGCGCCCCCGCCGCGCGCGGCAGCAGGGCGGAGATCAGCAGCGCGCAGGCGGCGCCCGCGCGTGATCCCTGGCGCCCGCGGCGTTCCAGCACCGCTGCGAACATGCCACGAGCGGGCGGGCGGGCGCCATGACCATGGCCACCCGCACAGCGGCGGTGATGGGTCGGTGCACCGAGGCAGCGCCCCCCATCACGTTTGATGCACGGCGATCGCCGGCCGGGCGCTAAGCTTGCGCCCACCGTGACACCGGTCCTCATCATCGTTCTGTGCGTCTCGGCCGAGCCGGACAAGGCGGTGATCGAGGCGCTGACACGAACTGTGACGGAGGCGATCGGCGGACCGGCGACCGTGCAGTTCCGGCGGGTGGACCAGGCGCCACCCGACCGCGAGCTCAGCCGGCTGGCCGGCCAGGAGGGCGCCACCCTCACCGCGACCCTGGGCTGGCGGGGCACCGCCCGGCGCGAGGCGGTGCTGCGCACCTACCTGCCCCAGTGGCGTCGGTTCGAGGACCGCACCTTGACCTTCGCCATCTCGGATCGACCGGCCGAGCGCGGGCGGGCGCTGGGGCTGGTGATCGCCGCCGAGCTTCCCGAAGAGGTGCGCCATCACGCGGCCGCCGCGCCCCCACCCCCACCGCCCCTGCCTCGGGAATCGGCGCAGGCCCCGGCGACACCGGTGACGCCTCCGCCGCTGCCCTCGCCGGGCGCGCTGAGTGGAGACGTGGCCGAGCTGGTGGATTCACCGCCGCTGCCCCCGTCGGTGATCGAGCGGGCCAGCGCGCGCTCTGCGCCGATCGAGGACGCGGGACCGGTGGTGGTGGCGCCGCCGCCCCCGCCGCCGATCTCACGCGGCTGGTCGATGGAGCTGGGCATCCTGGGTGCGCTGGGCCTGCACGGCCCCGCGGCCGGCCTGGGCGGCACGGCGGGCATGCGCTGGCACGCCAGCACCCGCTGGTCCTTCCACCTGGGCGGGCGCGCCCGGGTCGGTCAGCTGCAGCTGGCCCAGGCCAGCGCGGTGACCCTGGGCCTGGGCCCGGGCGCGATCTGCCGGCTGTGGCCCGACGGGCCCAGCCGGACCAGCCTGTCGGCCCGGGCGGACCTGCTGGTGGTGCACGAGTCGGTGTCCCGCTTTTCCAGCCAGCAGACCACGCTGGTACGCAAGGGCCACCTGCGTCCGGGCGCCAACGCCCTGCTCGAGCTGGATTTCCGGGTGACCGACTCGGCGCTGTTCGGGCTGGCGGCCGGCGTCGAGGGCGTCCTCGCGCGCACCGACGTGGTGGTGCACGGCGCGCGGGTGGCGGTGTTGCCCCCGCTGCGCCTCATCACCGAGGCCGGGCTGCGCGTCCACTTCTGAACGTCGTTCAACTGGACAGCGGCTGCGCCTCCGCCTCGCCCGTCAGCAGGCGATCGAGCTTCATCAGCCGCAGGATGGCCAGCGGCTGTCCGTTCGGGTCGCGGAGGTGCAAGGTCCCGCCCCGGGCCAGGAGCTGTCGGTACACATAGATGATCGCGCCCACGCCGACGCTGTCGATGAGGCGCAGCCCGGCGATGTCGAGCACCGCATGCCGGCAGTCCTGTTCCAGCAGCTCGTCGGCCACCGCCCGGAAGTGCCGCACGGTGGTCGCGTCGAGAGCCCCGGAGACCCGTACGGTCTCGCCGTCCCGGGTCACCGCGATGTCGTCCAGCTGGTCTGGGTTCAAGCTGCTCCAGAGAGTCACGTGAGTCACGATGGCCTTCTCCCCTCCTGCCCGCCGCCCTCGCCGACGCCGACGCTGTCACTTTGTGTACCGTCCGTGCCCGGCGCCACCCCGGAACGGACCTGGGTGTTCAACGGTCGCACACTCCAGGAACGCCCCGCTTCGACGCAGGGCCCGTCAGGACGCGGGAGGCGAGAGGAACACGGCGCAGGCGGCGGCGGGCATCTTGACCACGTTGCCGCCCGGCTTGACCCGCGCGTTCTCGGGCGCGCGCAGGATCAGGATGTTGCCCGATTCGCGGTTGGCCACCGCCAGGTGGTTGCCCGGCGTGTCCATCCCGAAGTGCAGCGGCATCGTGCCGTAGGTGCTCTGGTCCTCGATGTACCTCAGCGTCCCCTGCCCGGCGTCGATGCTGAACAGGACCACGCTGTTGTGCCCGCAGTTCGAAGCGTAGAGGAACTTTCCCGAGGGGTGGATCCCGATCTCGGCGGCGCGGTTGGGGCCGTCGTAATACGGCGGCACCGTCGACAGGCTGTGCAGCTCCTTGAGGGCGCCGGTCCTGGCGTCGAAGGACAGCGCGGTCACGGTCGAATCCAGCTCGTTGACCAGGTAGGCGAAGCGGCCGTCGGGGCGGAACAGCATGTGGCGCGGGCCCGACCCCGGTTTGCCGGCGAAGAACGCGGGATCGCTGGGCGCCAGCTTGCCGGCGCGCGCGTCGAAGCGGTAGGTCATCACGCGATCCAGGCCCAGATCGCACACGAAGGCGAAGCGGTTGTCCGGGCTGAACAGCACGCCGCTGGGATGGGGACCGCGCTGGCGCTCGGGGTGGACGCTCTTGCCGGCGTGCGTGCGGACGTCGCTGGCGCTGCCCAGCTTGCCGTCCGGCGCCACCGGCAGCAGCGACACGGTGCTGCCCTCGCGGTTGGCGACCAGCAGCCACTTGCGTTCGCGATCGAGCGCCAGGTGACACGGGCGGGCGCCCATCGACGGACGCTGGCTGATGGCGGTCAGCTTGCCCGACGCGGGGTCGATCGAGAAGGAGCTGACCGCGCCCGAGTGCTTGCTGTCGAAGTCCTCGGTCTCGTTGACCGCGAACAGCACCCGCCGCCGCGGGTCGATCTCCAGGAAGGTCGGGTTGGGGGTCTCTGCCACCAGCCCCAGCGCGGTCATGGTGACGAACTCCGGGATGTTCGGGTCCTCCGAGGTCTTCATCCGGAAGAGGTAGATGCCCTTGCTCTCGGCGCCGGTGTACGTGCCCACGAAGATCCACCACGGGATGCCCAGCTGCGCCTTCGGATCGGCGATGGCGGCGGACAGCAGGCCGATCGGTGGGAGTCCCATGGCCCGAGATATATCGTAAGTCGTCGCCGCCCGGGCGACAGCTTCGACCCCGAGGCAACAGGCAGGGCGAGGCGGGCGCATGCGGGAGCGCGCGGGCATGGCGGCAGCAGGCGCGGCGGCAGCGGGCGCAGCGGGCGGGCGGATGGCACGGCTGCTGCTTTCGTCAGGTTCGCCCCGTTTCCGCGACCCCCAAACGACAAAGGAAGCCACGTGAAGACCGCCCGCCTCATCACCGCCCTGCTCGCCGCCGCCTTCTTCTTCGTCGCCTGCTCCCAGGAGCCCGCGCCGACGCCCGACGCCGGCCCCGGCCCGGACACCGCCGCCCGCCCGGACAGCGCCGTTCGACCAGAGGATGGCAGCGGCCCGGACAGCGCCGTGCCGGCCGACGC
>JBKPRZ010000176.1:0-3902 GCA_046734815.1 Myxococcota bacterium
TTCCAAGCTGGAGACGCGGGTTCGATTCCCGCCTGGTGCTCTGTTTCGGGGTAGTTCAGTGGCAGAACGCCTGGCTGTTAACCAGGATGTCGCAGGTTCGATCCCTGCCCCCGGAGCCATGACCCTGTCGTCTAGACGGCCCGTTCAGGGTCGGCGGCTCGAGCACCGGCGTGCAGCTCGCTCTCATAAGGCGAGCGCGGTGAGATCGACACTCACTCGAGCCACGCCAGTGAGCTGATTGCGCGCGTACGCTCCCGTGAGCCTCTGGTGAAGCTGCCCGGCTGTCTACCGGGTGAGGCGGGTTCGATTCCCGTCGGGGGCGCAGGGCTGGATCCGGAGCTACTGGCGCAGGAGCGGCTGGACCAGGACGGGGTTGTGCTCGGCGCTGCCGGTCAGGGGGGCGCGTTCCAGGGCGCCGGTGCGGACGTCGAGGCGCAGGGCGCACGGGTCGCCGGGCCAGGGATAGCGCGCCAGGAACAGCAGGTGGTGCTCGTCTTCCCAGATCGCATCCGGGACGGGGTAGGGGAGGATGGTCTCGGGCGGGACCGGGTGGATGCGCGGGCGGTCGCGCAGCGGGAGATCGAACAGGGTCACGGCGGGTGGTGGCTGCGGGCGGAAGCTGTACAGCGTTCGACCGCCGGGCGCCAGGCGGGCCGTGGGGTCGATGAAGACGTGCTCGACGGCACCGCCCGGCTGCACCAGGGTGACGCCCTTGTCCCACTCGGTGTGCACGCCGACTCCCGACAGTGGCTCGATCTGCTCCACCCGCTGCGACAGCGCCACCGGCGGGCCGCCGCCTGGTTGCCAGCGCAAGGTACCCGTGCCGCTGCGCAGGTAGACCGAACCGCCGTGTATGGCGACCATCGCCGGGGCTCCGTCGTCGGGCAAGGGCACGTCCTCGCGCCGGCCGCTCGCCAGATCGAGCAGGTGAAGGCGATGTGAGGAGCGCCGGCCGATGTGCGATTCGATGTAGGCGACTTTGTGGCCGTCTTCCGAGACCGCGAGGTCGCGGGACTTGTCCGGGGTCAGCGTGTCCGCGCGGCCATCGGGGTGAACCAGCTGCAGCCCACCCTGGTTGGCCATCAGGGTGCCGAACGCGGTCTCGTACGCCCGGCGCCCCGTGCGTTGCCCGCCGGGCGCCGTCAGCTCCACCCGCTTGCCGTCGCGCCAGACCACGACGTGCCCCCGGTAGTCCACGAACCCCGCCCGCGGCGGAGCGCCCAGCGCCAGCGCCATGAGGCCGGTCGGGCGGGGCGGCGGGGCCAGGCCGATGTGGACCCGGACACCGCTCGTCCCGCTCCCCGGCGGCGCGGCCGCCGGTACGGCATCGAACGACGTTATGGCGTGGGCTCCTGCGGCCACGTAGCGGACGCGCCCCTCGGAGGGGCGCCGGTCCCAGCCGTCGCGATCGGCATGCAGGGTGAGCGAGAGCGTGGTGGTCGGGTTCGAAGCGTCGCCTTCGATGGTCAACCAGCCCCTCTCGGACGCGTAGCCCAGGGTCTCGCGGACTTCCTGGGGGCGGGCCGCGAGCCGCGTGGCCAGGGCGGCCACCGTGAAGGTGGCCGGGCTGTGCGGAGCCCAAAAAACGACGGACAGCAGATCCGCACAGAGGGACTGGTAGCGGCGCATGGACTCCACGCGCTTCATCTGCGCCAGGCGCTCGGGCGGGATGCGCAGGCGTTTGTCCACCGGCCCGGGGTCGCCCAGCTGATAGCGAGCGCCGCCGTCGGCGGGCTGGATGATGCCGGCGGCGACCAGCAACGGGATCACCTCCCGCGGCGTGCGCGGGACCGCCACCTTCAGCTGCGTGGCGGCTGCGGCGAGTTGCTCGGCGTCCTCGTCGCGGCCCGGGCCGGCTGCGGCCCGCTGATTGACCCGCTGGGCGTCGAGGTCGGGATGACCGGTGGGGGGCAGGGGCCTGGCAGGAGGCCGCTCGGGCCAGATCGGCCGGTCCAGCCAGCCGGGCGGTTCGCCCCACGCGCGGCCGACGGCGTCGATCTGATCGAGAGTGACCGTGTGGTCCGAGCGCGCCTCGATGGCGAACCGGAACTTGTGCGCCAGGTGCTCGGCCGGCCAGCCGAGGGCATCGTCCCAGATGGAGTGCAACGTGTAGGTGGGGGCCTGGTTGCGCACCAGCCAGCGTGGCAGCTCCGTGACGTTCGCCTGCGGCCAGAAGCGCAGCAACCATACTTGCCCATCATTGGACGGGCCCTGGCTCTGGCCCTGGTCGTGGCTCCGGGCCTCGCGCATCGACACCCGGACCACGTACATCCCCGGCTCGCCGAGCTGCAGCTGCGGCTTGCGCGGCGACGTCATGATCCCCGCCAGCGCGACCCAGCCCGTCTGACTGCGGTAAGGCACGTCGACCACCGCCTGCCAGGCCCCGTGGTCGTCCGGCGGCGGCCCGCCATGCACCTCGAGCCGGACCCGGTTGTAGGTGTCCTCCGCCGACGTTTGCAGCCAGCCCGGTCCGGAGCGCGCAATGGTTCCGGTCGAGGAGCGACGTGGGTACACGGGATCGTCGCCGGTGGGCGACCGATCCGACAGCACCGCGGATGCCTGACCGGCCGGGGCCACGTCGCCCACCATCAGCACGCCGTGGTCGGGGCGAATTTCGTCAGTCTCGATCGACCGGATCGGCGTCGTCTGCATGATGCCTGCCCCCGCGCGCGGTTCGCCCGCCCCGGCGCCGCGCACCAGCCACGCCCACGCCAGCGTCGATCCGCCGGCCGCCAGCGCGACGGCCATCCCGCGACGAACGAGCCGGGACCATCGTTTGCCAGGCACGGGCCAGATGATCACTCCGACCGGCAGCCGCCCACAACGCTGATGCCCCCTGAAATGCAGGCCCGACTGCGCGCCACCGCACACTCACAGGCGCAGCAATCCGTCGGCGTGTCGGGTGCGCAGGCTGGCGTACCGGCGACAGAGGGGGATCAGCGCCAGCAGGGTGGCTGCCCAGACCAGGTAGGCGGCCGGAAGGGGCCATTCGGGCTGCCGGCGTGGCCCGGCGGCGGCTGGAACACGGCCGCGCCCCAGCGCGCCCGCGCCGCCAGGGCCGAGGAGGCGCGCAGCAGGGCGAAATGTACGACGAACACGAAGAGCGGCACCCGCCCGAACAGCGCCAGCAGGCGCCGGCCCGCGGTCTCGCTCCGGCGCTCGAGCACCGCCAGCAACAGCAGCGCGGGTCCCAGGGTCATCAGCAGGAACAGGAGCGAGGGGGTCCAGGACCATCAACACCATCACCAGCCCGCGCAAGCGGTCGACCGAGACGATGCGCCCGCTCGGGGTCAGCTTCATGGGCCGACCCTAACAGATGTCCCACGCCGACAGCGTCGGCTGCCCGGGCGGGTGTTACCAGCTCACGTTTCGCCAGGTGACTTTCGTGGGGGCGCCGGTGCCGTAGTTGCCGTATTTGAGGTTGAAGGAGCCGCCCTTGCCGCCGCTGCCGGAAAATTCGTTCTTGCCGTTGATGAAAATGTCCAGCTTGCTGGCGTTCACGTTGTGAACGATGCGCACCCGGACGAACTCATTGGCGATCCCGGTCGCCAGGGTCACGCCCGTCTTGTAGTGCGTGTTGGTGTCGACCTCCACCCGGTTGCAGGAGGTGTCGAGGTGCTGGAATACCTCCGTGCCGCCGGACCTGAAAAAGTGCGCGCCGTTGTCGGTGAAGGACGAGATGGCGTGGCGCCGGTGTTTGCCGCCGCACTGGTAATCCAGGAAGGCGCTGCCGGGCGCCTGCTCGGGCGGATCACCTTCGGGACCCGGATCGGGCTCGGCGACGGGATCGGGATCGAGCTGGTCCTCCGGCGGCGCCTCGCGGTCCGGCAGGGGGCTGAACCGACCGGCGGCGATGGTTCCCGGCGCCGCGACCGCAGAGGGATCCAGGACCCGACCGTGGC
>JBKPRZ010000177.1:0-19222 GCA_046734815.1 Myxococcota bacterium
GTCTCGCACCGCCGCGCGCAGCCGCGCCCAGCCGCGGCCCAGCGCCGCCCGCCGGCCCTCCGGGGATGGCCGCTGGATCCGCTGGGTCACCGCGGCCATCTGCCGCTGCACACAGCGCTGCAACGAGGTCTTCTCCAGCGCGAACGTACGCTCCATCAGCCCGGCCAGCTGGCTGCGCTCGACCGGTTCCCAGCAGCCGTCCAGGTACGACTCCACCGCCTGCTGCATGTCGCGGGCGGTCTGGTAGCGCGCCCGCAGGTCGGGCATGGTGGCCCGGTCGCAGATCTCGGCCAGCGGCGGCGGCACGTCGGCCACCACGTCGGATATACGCGGCTCGACCCCCGCCACCCGCGCTTGGATGATCGCCTGCGGGTTCTCGGCCACGCGCCGTCGGCGTCCGGCCAGCGCCTCCCACAACATGACCCCCACCGAATAGACGTCGCTGCGCGGGTCCAGCGGCTGCGACACGAACTGCTCGGGCGCCCCGTAACCCAGCTTGCCGCTGCCCGCCCCCTCGACGTGACCGGCCACGGCCGCCAGCACGCTGGCCATACCAAAGTCGGTCAGCTTGACCTGCCCGTCGTAGGTCACGGTGATCGTCTCCGGGCTGACATCGCGGTGGACCAGGCCCAGCGGGTGACCCACGCGGTCGCGCAGCTGGTGGGCATGGTGCAACCCCGCCAGCACCTGGGTGAGGATCCACAGCTGCAGCGGCAGCGGCATTTCCCGCCGGCCCACCCGGCGCAGCAGATCCGCCAGGCTGTGACCGGGCAAAAATTCCGTGGCCAGGTAGGGCGTGCGCGCCTCGAACACCTCGTGGGTCAGCACGATGTTGGGGTGATGTAGGCCCTGCACCAGGCGGGCCTCGTGCAGGAACATCTCCTGCAAGTGCGGCTGCGCCGCCAGCTCGGGGCGGATCTCCTTGATCGCCGCCAGGTCGCCCCAGCCCGCCGCCGCCCGCGTGACCGCCAGGTACGAGCGCGCGATCGGCCCCTCACCCAGCAGCGCCAGCAGCTGGTAACGGCCGAGCATCGGCGGGATGGCGTGGCGGGGGGTGTTCATTTGGGCGCCGGAAGCATGGTGGTGTAGGTGATGGTTCCCGGCCGCACGAACACCCCCACGGTGGCGATCTGGCGGCCGTCCGCCAGCTTGCCGGTGACGCTGACGCTGCCCGACCGCAGGTTGATCAACCCGCCCCGCCCCGAGCTATCGGTGCCGGGCGCCGTGAACGACGGCACCTTCTTGACCAGGTAAAAGGGTGCGGTGACCGTATCGGCGTCCTCGCTGGACAGGTAGACGCCGTCGGCCGGCTGGGTGAGACAGTTGTACGACCCCAGCAAGACGTGGCCACGGTCGGGCGCGATCGGGTGGCCGCCCTGGCCGGCGAAGAAGGCCAGCTCGGGCGCGGCCAGCACCGGCAGTGACGGATATTCGCGATCGCCGTTGATCGGTGGGTAGAAGAAATAAACGCCGGGCATGCGCCCCGGTGGACCGAACTCGACGAACCCGTCGAACCCGGCGTCCAGCTCGAAGGTCAACGTCCCGGCGCCATCGCTCACCAGGCCGCTGGCGAGCGGCCGGGTGCAGTCGAAGTCCAGCTTGTGACAGACCCGCCCGGTCACGCCGCTCACCGGCGCATCGGTGATCAGATCGCGCATGCGGAAGATGACCGAGGACTTGCGCGGGGTCGGCATCGGCCACTCGACCTCGCCCAGACAGCTCCAGGCCGGGTTGGCCTGGCAGACCGCCTGAACACAGACGGCGTCGAGGTAGCCGGGGGTCTTGCCCTGGCAATCGGCGTCCACGCGACACTGTTGCCGCTGGGGCTCGACCAGCAGGCTGCAGCCCGCGCATCCGACTATCGTGAAAACGGCGGCCCAGTGAATCAGCCGGCGTTCGTTCAAAGCCATCGAGTCCCCCCGTTCACCTGCTGGTGCAAAACGAGGACGCCCGCTCCTGCGGGACGTACTCGTCAGGGTTACGCTCTGACCGCCGCCCGGTTTCTATACATGCGCCCCTCTCTGACTGGCGCATGGGGGCTACCCGTATCGTACCCCTGCCGAGTTACGGTTCAAGCGAATTGCGAGTGAACGCACGCGCGACAGGCACCAGAAAATTGTTGTGACCGATCCGAGTTCCCGTCACGCGAAGTACCGGTTGCTTCCGAGTGCGCGCGTGGCGGCGGCAGGGGACACTGTTTGGCCGGGCCGCGTGCAACGCAAAGCCGGTAAGCGCGCGCGTTATCGACCGCGAGTCAACGCCAGGACGCGCTCCGTCGCACAGGGAAGGGGAGGGATTCTGCCCATGAGCACAGCTGTATTCCGTGCTTGCAGCCGCTTTGCGCCGTTGTTGATCGCGCTCCTCGCCGCAACGGCCTGCTCCGGCGCGGACCCGGGCTCCTGGGCGACGGAGACCGAGGTTCCGGCCGGCGCCCTGCGGGGCGAGCTGGTCCGGTACATCGCCACCTTCGACGATGGCCACAGCCAGGAGAGCTACGCCCTGCGACCGATCGGCGGACCCGACGAGATCCCGCTGAGCTTCACCTCCCGACCGGACCTTCCCGAAGGCGCGCTGATCGACGTGTGGGGCGACCGCCGCTCCGACGGGATTCAGGTGGCTCACGTTCAGGTGATCGCAGACCCCGGCCCCGTCGAGAAGGTGTCGCGCCCGATCCTCGACGGCCCGTCTTATCCGGCGCGCTCGTTCGCCTTCGTGCTGGTCGACATCAGCAACGGCACCATCCCGGTTTCGCTGTCGCAGGTCGAGGCCATGCAGCGGCTGTTCGGCACCGAGCCCTCCGCCTCCCCGTCGGTGCGGCAGTATTACATCGAGGCCTCCTACGGTCGGCAGGACGTCAGCGGCCTGGTGTTCGGGCCGGTGCCCTTCGCCATGACCGGCTGTAACACCACCGCCCTGACCAATTCACTGTTGCCGATGATCCCGGGCAACTTCGACCACTACCTCTGGTACATCCACCCGCGCAACGCCGCCTGCGACTGGACCGGCCTGGCCCAGGGCGGCCGGCCCGATCGCCCGTCGAAGAACACCTGGTACAACGCCTCGGCCGGTTGCGTGGTGCTGGTGCAGGAGCCCGGGCACAACCTGGGCATGAACCATTCGTCGGCGATGAAGTGCCCCAACACCCCGTTCGTCGACGAGCCCAGCGGAAGCTGCTCGCACCAGGAGTACGGGGACCGCTTCGATCCGATGGGCGCCGGCTGCGGCCACATGAACGTGTTCCAGAAGGCGTACCAGGGCTGGTTCGAGCGCTGCAACCTGGTCCAGGCCACCGCCAGCGGCACGTTCACCCTGGTCCCGCTGGAGGTGGCCTGCAACGGCATCCAGGCGCTGCAGGTGCCCATGCCTCGCACGCGGCCCTTCAACTATCCGGGCGGTCTGACCGAGCTGACCCACTATTACCTCGAGTTTCGCGCGCCGCTGGGGATGGACGAGAAGCTGGCCCAGCGGCCGGTGGTGCAGGTGCGGGTCTCGAACGACACCCGCTCGCGCGCCCAGCGCGGGGTGCACACCTGGTACCTGGACATGAACCCGGGCACCTCCGCGCTCGATGGCCTGTACGCCGGTGACAGCTTCGCCGACCCGAGCGGCAGCCCCCGCTTCTTCATCGAGGACATCGGCGTCAACAGCGCCACCGTGAGGGTCGAGTTCGACGGCGGCGGCCAGGGTGCTCCCATCTGCGGCGACGGCACCGTGCTGGAGGGCCCCGGTCCCGGCCCGGAGAGCTGCGCCGCTGGCCCCTCCACCCCCGAAGGCACGCCACCCCCGTCGCCGGGCGGTCCGCGCCCGGCCAACATCGTCACCCAGCCGCCCGCCTGCGCCTGCAGCCTGGGTGGCGGCGAACACCCCGGAGCGCCGCTCTGGCTGGGGCTGTCGGCCGCGTTGCTGGTCGTCTATCGGGGAAGGACCAGGGCGTTGCGCCCCAGGCGCTCGGCCAGCTGAGCCCGATACAGGCTGCGCGGCTCGAGCGTCACCCGATCGCTGCTGTAGGTCCCGGTGCCGAGCAGCGAGCGCGCGCCCGTGCCCCCGCCCATCACCCAGTTGCGGGCGGTGGGCGGATCGTCGACGCTGAACACCTCGGCGTCGCTGTTCCACAGCACCGAGTTGACCGCCGACCAGCCGAAGGTCGACCGCCCGCGCGCCAGATCGAAATCGCCGCTGGGCTGGCCGGCGCTGTCCTGCACGCGCACGTTGTCCAGCAGGATGCCGGTGGACCAGCGCGAGGCCACCCGCACCCGCACCGGACGGCCCACTGCCAGCAGGTCCACCACCGCGTTGGGTCCCTCGACCTCCTCGCCGGTCATCAGCGCCGTCAGGTTCGATCCCAGCGAGCGGCTGCGCGACAGCAGGTTCTGCTGCCCGCCCATGGTGAAGGCGAACTGATCGCACTTCTCGCCCTCGACGCCCAGGAAGGTGACATCGTCGACGGTGACCCACTTCGAGTTGGGCTCGAGCCTCACGCCGTCGTGCATGCCCTCGATCCGCACCTCGCGCACCCAGGCGTTGGCCACCGCCGCCACCCGCACGAAACGCGATCGCTTGCCGGGGCAGGCGTTCGGCGAGGTCAGCTCGCCCCGCACCGCCAGGCGCTCGAGCCCCACCTCCGCCACCCGTTCCGGGAACTCGAAGCGGCTGACGAAGGCCTGGGTGAACTCTTTCTCCAGGGCGTTGGTCAACGGCACGTCCACCGTCACCCGGTTGCCATCGATGCGGGTGATCCGCCGTTCGAAGGTCAGCCCGCCGTTCGGCTTCCACGCCCTGGGCGGCTTGCCGTTGCGGCCCATGGGCAGAAAATCCGTCCCGATGGCGCAGATCCAGCGCTGCGACCAGGGCCGGTTGACCAGGATGTCCTCGCCCACCTTCAGGTCGCCCACCCGGTCGAGGGTGAACACGCGCGCGCCCACCGGCACGTTCACGTCGGTGATGGCGAAGGTCTCCCGGCCCTGCGGGCGCCGCCGCTTGTTGACGCCCATCTCGATCAACGTGCGCGGCTGCCCCACCGCGCGCAGGACCGTCGCCGAAGCACCTTCCAGCCCCTGCCCGCGCAGCACCACGCCGCCCACCAGCAGGCGCAAGGTGCCGGCCAGGGTGAAGGTCCCCGGTCCCAGCTCGACCGCGCCCCGGAAGCCGCTGGCGTCGGCGGGCAGCGCCCCGACCGCGTCGATGGCCGCCTGGATCGCCGGCGTGTCGTCGCCACCGCTCGGGACCAGCGGCGCAGTCCCCGCGGGAGCCGCCAGCCGCGGCAGCCCCACCCCGCCCGAGCGATAACCGCTGTGGGAGAAGTCGGGCACCCGGTTGCCGCGCGCGTCCTCCGAATATTTCAGGCAGCCGTTGTTGCCCGGCCGCACCCACAACCCGCTGACCGCCCGCGCGCGCAGGTCCTTGCCGGTGGGGCCGGCATCGATGTGGCGGCAGGAAGACAGGTTCACCGGCCCGGGATCGGGCAGCGCCTCGGCCGCGGGGCTGGTCTCGTAGGGGCGGCAGACCCCGCTCTCGGTCGGCAGCAGCAGCGGCTCGACGCCCTTGCCCCGGGCGCGCTCGTCGGTGGCGGGATGCGCGCTGGCCACCGGCTCGAGGCCGGCGTCGGCGGCCGCCTCCCGGGCCAGCGCGGTCAACGCCTGCGCCACCGGCTCGGCGTCGGCCTGGGCCAGCGCCTCGACCAGCACGTGCCCGGGTCCCACCCGGGCCAGCCCGTCGGAGGCCCGGGCCAGCAGGGTCTCGCCCGGCCCCAGCAGCACCCCGCCCGGGCCGGCGCTGGCGCCCTGGATCGAGGCGCGCCCGCTGCGCACGTTGACCAGCAGCAGCTGGCGGCTGGCCAGCCACAGCAGCTCGAACTGGCTGGCGGCCTCCGACGGCGACACCTGATACGGCCCCGCCTCGAGCGCCCACTGGTTGCCGCGGTTCGAAGCGATGCGGGCACGGGCGCGCCCGTCCAGCACCTGCAGCCGGGCGCCGCCCCCCGACAGATGACCGACCAGCACCTGCCCCTCCGGGCGCACGGCGATGCTGCTGCCGTCGGAGAAACGGAGCGTGCCCTCGCCCAGCCTGGCTCCGGCCGCCGCCGAGGGCGGTCCGGGGTGCGCGCCGATCGGCTCGAAGACGTAGGACAGAGTGCGCGCCTGACCGCCTTCATCCTTCCCGCCCGCACCCAGCCACACCACCAGCAGCGCCGCTGCGGCCAGCGCCCCGCCCACCCCCAGCAGCAGCGGGTGGCGCGAGGGTGCAGGCGCGGCCGCCCGCTGGTACACGCGGTCGGCGGATTCAGCCGGGGCGGCTCCCCGGGTGGTGCGGGTGAGCCCGTGACGGATGATGCGGCCGAGCAGAACGTGCCCGCTCTCGTCTTCCGGCGCCGGTGGCCGCGGAGGTGGTGTTTGCATTCGCTACGCTTCCGTCTTCAGGGGCACACCTTGACCGACGGTCTCGGCTCGTCGGTAATCTGTGTAAGGGGCCAGCACCGGGTCGCTGCTCATCAGCACGCCCAGGCGCTTCGTCAGCCGTTCCAGCCGGCGGCGCACCGTCGAGACCGACACGCCTACCAGCTCGGCAATCTCCGCCTGTTCCAGACCCTCGATGTAGCGCAGGACGTAGATCGTCCGGTCCTTGATCCGCAGCTGATCGATCAGCCGGTAAAGGTGGACGATCACCTCCCGCGACTCGGGATCCATCTCGGTCGACACCGGCAGCGCCAGGCGCTGGTCAGCCACCGGTGCCAGCCACCGCCTGACGCGACGGCGCCGGATCTCCTCCTGCGCCCGTCGTATCGCAATGGCCATCACAAAGGATCGAAGTGACTCGGTCTTCTGCAGGCCTCTCACTTTGCGGAAGAACCGCAGGAAGACGTCCTGCGCCAGGTCCTCCAGCTCGCCGTCGGGACCCAGCATGCGGCGCAAGGTGGTCTCGACCAGCGGGTAAAAGCGGTGCCAGGCCAGAACCGGAGCCTCGGCGTGCCCCTCGATCAGCGCACGCGCGAGGAGTCCCTCGTCGAGGTTCGGAGAGCGCGCCTCCGCGGTCTTGAGCGATCGGGCAGCCACCGGCCGTTGACGTTGAGTGGACGTTATTTCGATTGTCTTTCGCCGCCCGCCTTTGCCAAAAAAGGCACCCCGACGGATGGGACCTCGGCAGCAATCGATCGTCTCTGATTCACTGCTGATGCCGTTGCGCCCATACCTAATGGATACCGCCCGCCTTGTTGCCACGTCTACGGGTTCGTCACCGAAACCGTTACCGTGCGTACGTTTGGCAGCAACAGAGACGACACCCAACATAGTTCGCTCAGGTCCGCGCGGCACTAACGCCGGGTGTTAGAGTCCGTCTGCGCGAACAGCGCCGGCACCCCCAGGATGGCGGCGCGGTAACCCAGCGCGGAGGGGACGATCTCCGCCACCGCCGGCAGGGCCCGGGCCAGCCGCCGCCGGATCTCCGGCAGGTAGGCTGCCGCCGAATGCGCCACCCCGCCGGACAGCACGATCACCTCCGGGTCGAGGATGCTCTGCACCGCGCTCAGCGCGACGGTCCACAGATCGATGGCCCGGTCGATGACCGGCCGGGCCCAGGGCGCGCCGGCCGCAGCGCTGGCGAACAGCCGCTCGCCCCGGTCCTCGCCCTCGGGGATCACCAGCCCGCCCGCCGCGGCCAGGCGGCGCGCCTCCTGCGTGAAACCGGCGCCGGCGCCGTAGGTCTCCAGCGCGCCGATCTCGGTGTTGTCCCAGCCCAGATATTCCGGGCCGGGCACCAGCGCGCCCAGCTCGCCGGCGGCGAACCGATGCCCGCGCCACAGCTGGCCGTCGATCACCACGGCGCCGCCGATGCCGGTACCGATCGCCGCCAGGAACATCGAGCCTTTGCCCCGACCGGCGCCGTGCGCGTGTTCGCCGAGGCCGAGCAGGTTCACGTCGTTCTCCACCCGCACCGGCAGGCCCAGGCGCCGCTGCAACCATGCCCCCAGCGGCACGTCCCGCCAGGCCAGCGCGCCGGCCACCAGCACCACGCCGTCGGGGCGGCACATACCCGGCGCGCCCACGCCCACGCCCACCGGCGTCTGCCCCGACGCCCGCGCCTTGTCGATCAGCGTGCGGCCAACCTCGAGCAGGCAGGGGTAGGCGGGTCCCAGCGCGCGCTCCTCCGGTGACAGGTCGGGCCCGCCGTCGGGCAGCGGAGCACCCGCCGCGCCGCCGTGCTCGCGGTAGGTCTCCTCGGTCAGCGCTCCGTCGGTGCCGACCAGCGCCGCGTACACCTTGGTCCCGCCGAGGTCCAGCCCCACGTGCACGGGCCCCTTCCCGGCGCTCATGCCCGCTTCCACAGATCGATCGGCTTCTTCAGATCGGCCGGCGGTTCGTAAGGCCAGAGCACCTTGCGCCCCTCGCCCGCCGACTGGTAGGCGGCGCAGATGATCTTCAGGACCTCGCGCCCGTCCTCGCCGGTCTCGATCGGCTTTTCTCGTCCCAGCACCACCTTGCAGAAGTGGCCCAGCTCCTGGGGAAAGCCGTAGTTCCACACCTCCTCGAACATGGTGAAGCTGTAGCCGCGGGTGTCGCCCGCCTTCTCGACGGCGTAGCCGTAACCGCGCTGGCTGTAAGTCAGCAGGGCCGAGCCGCGCAGCAGGTCGGCCCGGGTGAAGCCCTCGCTGCCGTAGATCTCGCAGCGGTCGTCGACGCCCCCGCGCTTGGCCCAGCTGTTCTCGGCCAGCACCATCGCGCCGCCCTCGAACTCGACGATCACCAGCGCGTGGTCCTCGCCGCGCGTGCGCTGGCCGTGGACGTAGGTGCCCATCTGTCCGTAGACGCTCTTGACCGGCGGCTTGCCCAGCACCCAGCGCCCGAGCTCGATCGAGTGGCAGCCCATGTCCAGCAGCACGCCGCCGCCCGAACGCTCGACGTCCCAGAACCAGGGCATGTGGGGGCCGTCGTGCTCCTCGCCCTGCTTGACCAGGAACGGTTTGCCCAGCGCCCCCTCGTCGACCAGCTGCTTGGCCCGCACGTATTTGGGCGCGAACAGCAGCTCCTCCGCGTAAAACAGGTGCACGCGCGCCTCGCGGCAGGCGGCGATCATGCGGTCGGCCTCGACCAGCGTGCGGCACAGGGGCTTCTCGCACACCACGTGTTTACCGGCGCGGGCGGCGGCTATGGCCACCTCGGCGTGCAGGTCGTTGGGCAGCGCCAGCGACACCAGCTGGATGTCGGGACGGGCGAGCAGCTCGCGGTAGTCGGTGAAGGCGTGGGCGATGTTGCGCTCGTCGGCGAACCGGCGCGCCTTGCCCGGCGTCGGCGAGGCCACCGCCAGCAGATTCGCCTCCGGCACCATCCGCAAGGCATGGGCGTGCAGATCCGCGATGAAGCCGCTGCCGATCAGGCCGTAGCCGACTCGTTCCATCCCGCTTTCCTCCACCGTTCCGGTGGAGGCCGTCAAGCCCGGATTAGAACGTTTTGACGATCTTCCCGCTGAGCCCGGGCGGGCGGTCGGGGTCCAGCTTGCGGGCCAGCACCATCTCCAGCGCCAGCAGCTGGCCGGGCAGCACCGCGGTGGCCGGCGACAGCCACTCGGGCACGACAGCCGCCAGCGGCAGCCGGTGCCGCGCGCGCCGGGCGGCGGACGCGTCGTCGCTGATCACGGTCAGCTCGGCGCCGCGGTCGCCCACCTCGTCGGCCAGCTTCTGCATGTCGGCGAAGGCCGCGCCCGACGGCATCACCAGCACCGCCGCGGTGCCAGGCAACACCTGGGCGATCGATCCGTGCCGCAGGTCAGCCGCCGACCAGCCGTGCGTGGGCAGGCATAGCAGCTCGCGCAGCTTCAGGCTCAGCTCGTCGGCGGTGCACAGGTTCACCCCGCGCGCCAGGGTCAGCAGGCTGTCCATCTCGCGCAGCTCGCCGGCCACCTGCCGGCAGGGCTCGGCCGCGCCCTCGAGCACCCGCTGCATCGCCGCCGGAAGAGCGCGCAGCTCGGCCAGCCGGGCCGGGTCGCCGCCCAGCGCCGCTCCGAACAGCGCGACCGCCGCCAGCTGCGTGGTGTACGTCTTGGTGGCGGCGATCGCGTACTCGGGCGTCAGGCACAGGTCGAACACGTGATCCGCGGTGCGGGCGAGAGGCGATTGCGGATCGTTGGTGAAGGCCACCGTGGGTCGTCCCTGCCGCCGTCCCTCCTCCACCACCGCCACCACGTCGGGTGATTGCCCGGACTGCGAGATCCCGACAACCAGCGCGTCCCGCAAGCGCGGCGGCCGGTGATACAGGGTGTGCAGCGACGGCGCGGCCGGCGCCACCGGGACACCCGCGAGCATCCCCCACAGGTAGCGGGCGTACGTGGTCGCGTGGTCAGAGCTGCCGCGGGCGGCGACCAGGGCATAATCGAAGGACGGCAATGACCGCACCACCGCCTGCATGCGGTCGGTGTGCCGGTCGAGGAAGGCGCCCACTTCCTGGGGCTGGCTGGCAATCTCCTGCGCTAGATAAGAGCTCATCGTCGGGCCCCGCGGTTACCACGCGGCTGGCGTAAGGCAAATGACTAGTTTGGTTCATTTGAATTGAAGCGGACCCCTCAGAGGGCCCTGCTCCCACATCGGCCGCGCGGGTGTGACGGAGCACAGCAAAAGATGGGTGGCGACGATTTTTTTTTCGGGCGCGTCCGTCACCATGGACGCACCTTTATCGCATGGCGAAGCTTAACGCGCAGGGCAAGACCCCTGTCCCCGGGCGCGATCCGGCCGCCGTTGCGGTCGAGCGAGACGACCTCAAGGCGACGCTCGCGCTGAGCAGCGACGATCTGAACGCGCTGCTGGAAGAGGTGAAGAAGCTGCAGGCCGAATCCGAGTCCGAGGGCGCCGAGGGCGAACCGACCGATCCCGCCCCCATGCCGACCCTGGTCCCGCCCGCCGAGATCCTGCCCGGCGCCGAGCCGCTGCCAGCCAAGCAGGCCCCGCGACGCCGCCTGTTCTCGAAGTGGAGCGGCTCGGGCTGAAGGCCGCACAGCCGATCCCGGCCGGCGGTCAGTGGCAGACGTCCTGGCCCATCACGCCGACGCCGCCGTCGACGATGTGGTACCGCCACTCGTAGCGGCCCGGCCACAGCACCAGCTCGAGCACGCCGCTGACGTTCACGAAGCGTTTCTCCTCGGCGGCCAGCTGAGCGTCGTCGAACTCGGACCGGAAGTCGCGCGCGCCGCCGGTGCCCACCACCCAGGATCGGATCCCGCGCGCCCGGTCGACCTTCCCGGCCTTGTCCATCGGCGCCAGCTGCTGGTAGTTGTGCTCGTGGCCGGCCACCCAGGCGTCGACGCCGGCATCGATCGCCGCTGACCAGGCCGGCCCCAGATCCTCGGTGTCGCCGCGATGGGTCCCGTTCTGGTAGCGCGGGTTGTGGACCATCACCAATGTGCAGCGGGCAGAGGCGCTCCGCTGCAGCTCCGCCCTGAACCAGGCCAGCTGCTCGGACCCCTCGCCGCAGGGGAGAAACTTGCAGTCCTCGCTGGAGTTGAGCGCGATGACGTGCCAGCTGCCCAGATCGAAGCTGTAGTACCCCTTGCCGCGCGGACCGGCGGGGCCGTCGTTCTTGCCGACCCCGTTCCAGTAGTCGAAGTAGCCGTCCGGTTTTCCGGTCTCCAGGTATTCGTGGTTGCCCGGCACCGGATGGGTGATCGCCCTGTACGCCGGAATGCCCCAGGTCGGCTCGTACAGCGCCCGGTAGTTGGCCAGGTTCGAGAAGCGGTAGGCGCCGTCGCCCAGCATGAGGATCGCGGCCAGCGGGGTCCGAGCGTTCACGGACGCGAGGATGGCGGCGGTCTTCTTCTGATCGCCTTCCGGATCGGCGATGTCCCCGGCCGCCATCACGTGCAGCGCCTGTTCCGGCGCGGGCCGATCGATCGCCGACGCCGCGTCGGCCGCGCTGGCCGCCGCATCTTCCGGTGGGGCCGGAGGTGTCGTTGGTGCGGGAGGCGACGCGGGCGGCGCCGGTGCGGGGGCCGGACCTTCGGCTGGTGGTGACGAGGGCGGCGGGGGCGGCGGGCGGCTGGCTCCGGGTCCGGCGGGCGCCGGAGGCACGGGTGCGGGTGCGGGTGCGGGTGCTGTGGCCGGGCGGCAGCCGGCGAGGCCGACCACCATTGCGAGCGCGAGCCGCGCACCGGAGCCGATCCGACCGCTGCGGGACGCGCGGATTTCGTCCTGATGCATCGAGGACCTCCGGCCGTTACGGGGCGCCATCATAAGGCCGGACAGGGCGCGGGCAACCTTTGAGGGCACCGCGGTAAGTGCTAGGGTGCAGCGAAGTTCAAATGTTCACTGGAGTCATCACCGCGCTCGTGACGCCGTTTCGCAACGGCGGCGTGGACGAGGAGGCCCTGCGCCGCCTGGTCGACGAGCAGATCGCAGCCGGCATCGACGGCCTGATCCCCGTCGGCACCACCGGCGAATCGCCCACCCTCGACCACGAAGAGCACCTGCGGGTCATCAAGATCGTCATCGAGCAGACGCGCAAGCGCGTGCCGGTCATCGCCGGCACCGGCGGCAACTCGACCCGCGAGGCCATCGAGCTGTCGCGCGAGGCCAAGGCCATGGGCGCCGACGGGATGTTGCAGGTCACGCCCTACTACAACAAGCCCACCCAGGACGGACTGTACCGGCACTTCAAGGCCATCATCGAAGCGGCCCCGCTGCCGACCATCGTCTACAACGTGCCCTCGCGGACCTCCTGCGACCTGCTGCCCGACACGCTGGCGCGCCTGTGCGACCTGCCGCAGGTGGTGGCAATCAAGGAGGCGACCGGGAACCTGCAGCGCGCCTCGCAGATCATCACCAGGCTGGGTGACAGGATGGTGGTGCTGTCCGGCGACGACGCCACCGCGTTTCCGCTGTTCGCGGTGGGCGCGCGCGGGGTCGTCTCGGTGGTGTCCAACGCCGCCCCCGCCGAATTCGCGGCGCTGTGGGACACCTTCGCCGCTGGCGACTGGAACAAGGCGCGCGCCCTGCACAACCGCCTGTTCCCGCTGATGGAGGGTCTGTTCGTCGAGACCAACCCGATCCCGGTAAAGGCGGCGCTGGCGATGATGGGCAAGATCAGCGACGAGATCCGCCCGCCGCTGTACGCCCTGCAGGGGGCCAACCGCGAGAAGGTGCGCAAGATCCTGATCGACCTGCAGCTGCTGGCTGGCTGACATGGCCGCCCGCACGCCGGTGAAGGTGGCGGTGCTCGGCGCCGCCGGGAAGATGGGTCGGGCCATCGTGAAGGCGCTGGCCGATGAACCGGTCGCGCGGCTGGTGGCCGCGATCGATCGCGCGGGCTCGTCCGAGCTGGGACAGGACGCCGGTGTGCTGGCGGGCCTGCCGGCCGCCGCCGTGTCGGTGACCGACCGACTGCCGCGCGCGAACGAGGCCGACGTCTGGATAGATTTCTCCGCCGCCGCCGCGGCGATCGAACATGCCGCCGCCGCCGCCGAGGCCGGCGCCGGCCTGGTGCTGGGCACCACCGGTCTGGGCGGGGCCGAGCGCGATCGGGTGGCCGCGCTGGCCGCGCGCATCCCGGTGGTCCTGTCGCCCAACATGTCGGTCGGCATCAACCTTCTGCTGCGGCTGGTGGCCGATGCGGCGCGGGCGCTGGGTCCGGGGTACGACATCGAGGTGCTCGAGGCCCACCACCGCCAGAAACGTGACGCCCCTTCGGGCACCGCCCTCCGGCTGGCCGAAGCGCTGGCCGAAGCCACCGGACGCGACCTGCGCCAGACCGCCCGTTATGCCCGCCAGGGCGACGTCGGACCTCGCACCGCCAGCGAGATCGGTCTGCAGACGTTGCGCGGAGGTGACGTGGTCGGTGACCACACCGTGTTTTTCCTCGGCCTGGGCGAACGGATCGAGATCACCCACCGCGCCTCCTCGCGCGAGACCTTCGCCCGCGGGGCCGTGCGGGCAGCGCTGTGGCTGGCGGGCCGTCCGTCCGGCCTGTACGACATGCGCGACGTTCTCGACATTCGCTGACGCCCGCGCTGGCGCCACCAGCGCCCTCGCCAGTCCGCCACCGAGTCGTTAAAGCGGACCCGGACTGGCCAAACACGCAACGGCGGCTTGGCGCAAGCGCTTGCGTCCTCTAGTATGGAAATGAATGTGTCGAGAGCGGTTGGAAAGGCCTGCGCGGCGCCTTCGCGTCGCTCCGGGGGGCGCCCATGGGTAAGCCACGCGTCCTGGTGCTCTTCGACACCGATGGCGATCCACCAGCCAATCAGGATTACGCGCGACACCTCGCCACGGGCGTCGACGAGGTCGAATTCGAGGTGGCCCGCGTATTGATGTCGCGGGGCTACCCGGTACGGCTGCTCGGTTTCCGTGGGGACGTGTCGCAGTTGCTCAACGGCCTGCGCGCCGAACCGTTCGATGTGGTCTTCAATCTGACCGAACGATTCCGCGACCTGTCCAGCCTGGACTACACCGTGGCGGGCATGCTGGAGATGGTCGGCGCCCCTTACACCGGCGCCGGTCCCACCGGCCTCATCCTGGCCCGCCACAAGGCGCTGACCAAGATGGTCCTCACCCATCACGAGGTGACCACGCCGCGGTTCATCGAGATCGAGAACGGCAAGGCCTGCCGCCGCCCCAGCGACCTGCGCTTCCCGCTGATCGTCAAGCCGGTGGACGAGGACGCCTCGGTCGGGATCGCCCGCGCCTCGGTGGTGCGCGACGATTCGGCGCTGTCCGAACGGGTCTCCTTCGTCCACGACCGGCTGAAGACCTCGGCGATCGTGGAAGAGTTCATCGCCGGCCGCGAGATCTACGTGGGCGTGATCGGCAACGACCCGCCCAAGGCGCTGCCCCCCATCGAGATGGTGTTCGACGCTCAGGTCCCCGACGAGCAGCGCATCGCCACCTTCAAGGTCAAGTGGAGCACCAAGTACCGCGAGAGCCGGGGCATCAAGAACCGGATCGCCAGCGACCTGCCGCCCGAGGTGGCGGGGCGCCTGTCGGCCACGGCGATCGCCAGCTACCAGGCCGCGGGCCTGCGTGACTACGGCCGCGTGGACGTGCGGCTGGCCCACGACCACGAGATCTACGTGGTGGAAGCCAACCCCAACCCCTACCTGTCCGATGGCGAGGACATGGCCTGGGCCGCCGAGGAGGGCGGCTACCCCTACGCCGACCTGCTGGAAGCCATCGTGCAGATGGCCCTCAAACGCACCCGCAACGGCGCCTGACCGCGGAGCCCCATGGCCCGCGCCCGCCCCGCCGCCACCTCCAGCAAGACGCCGCCGCCCGCGACCGCGCCCTCCGTCGACTACGCCGCCCTGCCCACCGAGGCCACCAACCCGCGCTCGGCCCGCCTGGACACCCTGCCCGCCGAGGACGTGGTCCAGATCCTGATCGACGAGGAGCAGAACACCCTGCGCGCCCTGCAGGCCCGCGCCGCCGAGATCGCGCAGGCCGCGCGCCTGTGCGCCGACCGCCTGGCCGAGGGCGGCCGCCTCATCTATGTAGGCGCCGGCACCTCCGGGCGGCTGGGCACCCTGGACGCCGCCGAATGCGTCCCCACCTTCGGCATTCCGCCGTCGCTGGTGGTGCCGATCATCGCCGGCGGCCCGCACGCCCTGACCCACGCGGTGGAGGGCGCCGAGGACAACACCCGCGAGGCCGAGCAGCGCATGCGGCGCGCGGCTGTCGGCCCCAAGGATGTGGTCCTGTGCATCGCCGCCTCGGGCGTCACCGCCTTCGTGCGCGCCGCCCTGGCCTACGCCCACTTCCGGCGTGCCTCCACGGTGTTCGTCACCTGCAGCAAGCTGCCGCCCACCCAGGACGGCGAGCCGCCCGCCGACGTGGTCATCGAGCTAGGCACCGGGCCGGAGGTGATCGCGGGATCGACCCGCCTCAAGGCCGGCACCGCCACCAAGATCACCCTCAACACCATCTCGACCGCCACCTTCGTGCTGCTGGGCAAGACCTACGGCGGCCTGATGGTCGACGTGCGCCCCACCAACGCCAAGCTGTGGGCCCGGGCCCTGCGGATCGTGCGGCTGCTGTCCGGGCTGGACGAGGCCGGGGCGGACGCCCTGCTGAAGAAGGCGGGCGGCCGGGCCAAGGTGGCCCTGATCATGCACCATGCCGGCGTGACCGCGAACCGGGCCAAGGAGCTGCTGATCGAGCACCGTGGTTCTCTCCGCGGCATCGTCGGTGACCTGCCCCGCCCCGCCTGAACCTGCCATGCCCGCCTCCACACCGAAGGATCCTCTGTCCGCCCTGATGGCCTTGCGCGAGCTGCCCGCCCGCCGGGTGATCGGCCTGATGTCCGGGACCAGCGCCGACGGGACCGACGCGGCCCTGTGCGAGATCGCCGGCTCGGGGCTGAGCACGCGGGTCAAGCTGGTGTCTTACGTCAGCGTCCCGTTCACCCGCCCGCTGCGCGAGCGCATCTTTGGCCTGGCCGAGGCCGACGCCAGCGAGCTGTCCGAGCTGGACGTGCTGATCGGCGGTGGTTTCGCCGAGGCCGCCGCCGCCTGCTGTGCCCAGGCTGGGCTGCAAATGTCGGACATGCATTTCATCGCCTCGCACGGCCAGACCGCCAGCCACCGCCCGCGCTCGGCGGGCAAGCTGGGCGCCACCCTGCAGATCGGCGAATCGGCGGTGATCGCCGAGCGCACCGGCCTGCCGGTGATCTCCGATTTCCGCGTGCGCGACGTGGCCGCGGGCGGCGAGGGCGCGCCGCTGGTGCCGCTGGTCGACTACCTGCTTTTGCGCGCGCCCGATCGCTGGCGCGCCATCCAGAACATCGGCGGCATCGCCAACGTCACCTTGATCGGCGGCTCGCTCGACGACCTGGTGGCCTTCGACAACGCCCCCGGCAACATGGCCCTGGACGCGGTGGCGCGGGCCGCCTCCCGCGGTGTCGAGACCTACGACGTCGACGGCCGGCGCGCCGCCCGCGGACGCGTGGACAGCGATCTCCTGCGCGAGCTGCACCAGCACCCGTACCTGGCGCTGTCGCCGCCCAAGAGCACCGGCCGCGAGCTGTTCGGCCGCGGCTTCGTCTACCCGCTGCTCGACCGCTGGAAGACCCGCGCGCCATCGGTGCCCGGTGGGTCGGCCGCCGACGACCTGCTGGCCACTCTCACCCGCTTCACCGCCGAGGCGATCGTGCGCAGCTACCGCGAGCATCTGCCCCGTTTCCCCGACGAGGTTTACCTGTGCGGCGGCGGCGCCCACAACCCGACCCTGGTGGCCCATCTGCGCGAGCTGTGTGCCCCGGCCCCGGTGCTCGACACCGGCGCCCTGGGTCTGGATCCCGATGCCAAGGAGGCCATCGCCTTCGCGGTGCTGGCCAACGAGACCCTGTTCGGGCGTCCCGGCAACGTTCCCCGCGCCACCGGCGCGGCTGGACCGCGGGTGCTGGGAAAGATCACTTTGTAATTTCTTGTCGCCGGATCGTCACCGCCGGCGGCGGTGATCCGGAAACAAAGTCGAAACAGGTCGTCCGACTTCCACCACGCGAAGTGGTGAAAGCCTGACACCGGCGAGACACCTGTCACCTCGCAACCGCGTGCGCGCGCGGGTTTCGAGCGTATGCCCTGCTGGCGTGGCGGTTGCTCCCGGTCCTTCCCTCGTGGAAGCCTCTGTCCTGGGACTTTCGACAGCCGCAGCGTCACCCGCTCGCACCATACCCGTCACCGCACCCGCCGAGGCTCTCCGCAGCCGCCTGGCGCTGCCCCGGGTCCTGCTCTGCGATCTCGATGGGACCCTCATCGATACGATGCCCATCCTGGCCGACCTGGCCGCCGAGGTGATGGAGCAGGTGCACGGTCTTCCCCGCCCGCTGGCGCGTGACATGTACCTGGCCACCTCGGGCATCCCGTTCATCCGCCAGCTCGACATGATCTGCCCGGGCGACGCCCGCAACGCCGCCGCCTCCGCGCGCTTCGAGGCCGAAAAGCCCGCCCGCTGCTCGGCCGCCCGGCTGCCCGCCGATTCACGCCGCGCCCTGCTGGAGCTGCGCGCCCGCGGCACCCGCATCGTGGTCTCCTCGAACAACGGCGTGGCCAACGTCAGTGCCTTCGCCAAGGTGGCCGACTTCCCCTTCGATCTGGTGCTCGGGTACGACGGCAACGGCCTGGCCAAGGGCCGTCCGCACATCAACTGCGCGGCCGCCGTCTTCGGCGGCGGGTGCGAGGACATGGTGCTGGTGGGCGACTCCCTGCACGACGGCGAGATCGCCGCGCGCGAGGGCGTTCGTTTCGTCGGCGTCACCGGCACCTTCTCACGCGAGCGCTTCGCCCTCCGCTTCCCCGGCCTGCCGGTGGTCGACCGCCTGGCCGAGCTGCCTCAACTGTTTGGCTGACCGCCCAGCCGTGAAGGTCGCGCTTCTCGCCGCTGGCCTGGGCAGCCGCCTGGGCGCCCTCACCGCCGAGACGCCCAAGGCGCTGATCCCGGTGGGGGGCAAGACGCTGCTGGCGCACGCTCTGGGCTTTGCCGCCCGCCTGGCCCCCGCCCAGGTGGTGGTGGTGGGCGGATTCGGCCACGCCGGCGTCGCCGCCGAGCTGGCCGAGCTGCGCCGCCCCGGCGGCACCATCGGCCCCTTGCCACCGGTCACCCTGGTCGAGAACCGGGACTTCCGCCGCGGCAACCTACTGTCGCTGCAGGCCGCCCGCCCCCACCTCGACGACGACTTCCTGCTGCTGAACGTGGACCACATCTTCCGCCCCAGCATCGCCCCGCTGGTCGCCGCCCCGGTGCCCGCAGTGACCGCCTTCATCGACACCGATCGCACCCTGGGCGCCGACGACATGAAGGTCCAGCGCGACCCGGCGGGCCGCATCGCCGCCATCGCCAAGACATTGACCACCTTCGACTGCGGCTATGTCGGCATGACCCGCGTCCCCGCCCCCGCCCTGCCCCGCTACTTCGCCGAGGTGGACGCCGCCCTCGCCGCCGAGGGCGCCGACATCCACGTCGAACGCATCCTCGCCCGCCTCGCCACGACCGCCACCCCCCCGCAGTGCCGCGACATCAGCGGCCACGGCTGGCTCGAAGTCGACACCCCCCCCGAACGCGACCACGCCGAAGCCACGCTCCGCGCGGGCGGGTGGGGCTAGAGCGCGCGCCCCCCGCAAAGATCGCGGTCGTCGTTCGTCGAACACGGATCCGAGGTCGCAGATCCTCGCACCCCTTTGCGGTCGCGGGTGACGTCGGAAGTGTTAAGATCCGCGGCCTATGAAGTTGGCTGTGCCCAAGGAGATCCGACCGGGAGAACGT
>JBKPRZ010000178.1:0-14011 GCA_046734815.1 Myxococcota bacterium
CCGGTCCGAATCCCCCTCGTACACCGACGCCCCGGGGGGCTGCGAATCGACGGCGATCGTCACCGTGTCCGGCGCCGACGGCGGCGCGGCCGGCGGAGGCGCCACCTTCGGGGTGGCGGCGGCGATCGGCGGCGGCGGCACCACCGGGGGCACCGCCGAGCGCGGCAGCGCCACCTGCGGTCCGAAGGCGATGGCCAGCCCGGCGAGCGCCATCCCCCCGGCCAGCAGCAGCGCCCGCAGCCGCGGGAAGGACCGCACCGGCTCGTCGCGCACGTCCACCTCGATGGCCGGCTCGCCCGAAGGCGTCGAGACGATGGCCGCCGCCGGCGGGGGCGGGGGCGGGGCCGCGGGCCCGGATGGCCCCGGCGCCGCCGCGCTCAGCGCCTGGATCTCCTCGCGCGAGATGCGGATCTGGTCGCGCCCGATCTCCGCCCCGTACAGCGTGCGCAGGAAAGCGGGGAGTTCCTGGCTGGACACCCGGTGCTCGAGCAGGAAACCCTCCAGCGCATCCGCCATGTCGGTGGCGTTCTGGTAGCGCTCGTCCGGCGCCCGCCGCAGGGCCCGCATGACGATCGCATCCAGCCGCACCGGCACCGCCGGGTTGATCCGCGAGGGCGGCGTGATCGACAACGCCCGCACCCGCTGGATGTCCTGCGCGGTGTCGCCCGCCCGGAACAGCCGCTGGTTGGTCAACATCTCGTGCAGGACGATGCCCAGGGTGAAGATGTCCGCCCGGTGATCGACCCCCATGCCGGTCGCCTGCTCGGGCGCCAGGTAGGCCGACTTGCCCTTGACCTGGCCGGGGTCGGTCACGCCCGAGCGGAAGCGGTTTTCCATGCGGGCGATGCCGAAATCCAGGACCTTGACCCCGCCGTTGTAGCCGACCAGCAGGTTGGCCGGCGACAGGTCGCGGTGGATGATTTGAAGTGGCTTGCCGTCCTCGGCACACAGCCCGTGCGCGTAGGCCACGCCCCGGCAGACCTGCCGCAAGATCTCGGCGGCGATGGTCGGAGGCATGCGCTCGCGCCGGTCGTGCAGCCGCTGCAGGATGGCGCCCAGGCTGCTGCCCTCGACGTACTCCATCGTGATGAAGTACTGGCTGTCCTGGTTGCCGAACTCGAAGACCTGGATGATGTTCGGATGCGACAGGCGGCCGCACAGGCGGGCCTCGTCGATGAACATCTGCACGAAGGCGGGCTTGGCCGCGAACTGGGCCAGGATGCGCTTGACCACCACCACCCGCTGGAACTGCTCGGGCCCCAGCACCAGCGCCCGGAATACCTCCGCCATGCCGCCGGCGCCGAGCCGGTCGACCAGGACGTAACGCCCCAGCCGGCCGAGCACACGGCTGGATCGCGGCGGCGGACCTGTCATCTGTAGCCTCTAATACAGTCGGAGGAGCATAAATCGTACGACCTGTTTGCCCGCCCGGGAAGGGCGTCTTGTACAAGTCTCGGTCGAAAGGAAGGTGCTGCTGCCACGGCCGACCCGCTGGGGGCACACGGTGGGAGGCGCAACGTGATGTGGTTCAGGCCGCCGGCTTGGGGGGGCGCGCCGGGCGTCGTTCGGCGTCGCGCGCGCGGCGGAGGAATTCGTTCTCCAGGGCCAGGCCCAGCTGGGCCACCGCCAGCCCCAGCAACTCGACGTCGGGCACCGCGTGCTCGCGGCTGCCGTTGTCGGCGTAGATCATGGCGATCACCCGCTGGCTGCCCGAGATCGGGAAGACCGTGAACAGGCCCGAGGTGGGACGGCTGACCACCGCGCGGAAGGCCGCCGGCAAGGTGGTCTCGTCGTAGGGCGCCACCCGCGGCCGATCGGTCTCGGCGCACTCGACGAACACCGAGGGGTGGTCGCGCAGCGACAGCTGCAGCTGGCTGGCCACGCTCGCCAGCGCCTTGCCGTGCGGCACCACCCCGAACGAACCGATGGCGGCCAGCTGCTCTTCCTCGACCACGAACAGGATGGCGCGCTCGATCGACTCGGCCAGCACGTTCATCAGGCCCAGCGGCACGGTGGTGCCCAGCGCCCCCGAGCGCAGGTCCACCACCACCCGGCGCAGGCGGGCAAACCCGTCGCGCAGCGATTCGCGCACCAGCGTCTCGGTGGACAGCTCGACCACCCGCTGGAACACGCGGCGCACGCAGGCGGTGAGGGCCAGCTCGTCGCCGTGGACCATCGCCGCCGCCCCCGCCTCGTACACCGCCGCCGGCGAGGTCTGCGGCAGACAATAGGCCACCACCGACGCCTTGGGGCGCGTGCGCCGCAGGGTGCGCACCGAATCGACCCCGGTGGCCGACGCGCGCAGGTCCAGCACCACGATGGGCGGCGGCTCGCCCGGCAGCGAGAACCCGGCGTCGCGCGCGGGCACCGCCGTCACCCGGGCCTTGTCGTTCTGGAGCAGGCCGCTCAGCCGTTCGGCCAGCTCGGGGTCCTTGGTCACCAGCTGGATGCGCGGGAAGACCGCGCTGCCCGCGCCCTGGCCGGTCACCTCGCGGAGCGCGTCGCCCAGGGCGCTGGTGGATTCCGGGAGGATGGGGGCATCGCGCGCGCGGGTGATCGCGTCGTCGGCGCGGGTGTCGGCGGCCCCGGCGGCGAACTCCTGGGCGGCGCTGCCTTCATCGCGCTGGGTGGTCTCCTGCCCCTGGCGCTTGACGTCCTCCAGGTGGCTCAGCGCCTCCAGCAGCACCGCCTGGGTGTCCAGCTCCAGGCGCGCCAGGGCGTCGTCCATGGGCGCGCCCAGCTCCTCCAGCGGCCAGACCTCGTCGGGAATGAACTCGAACTCGCCCCGCGTCCAGGTGACGATCTCCTGCACCCGCCGCGAGAACTGCTCGGCGATCAGCTGCTTGATGTCCGCCTCGGCCACCAGGCCGTTGTCGATCAGGATGCGCCCGATGGGGCGGCGGGGATCCTCCTGCTGCTGCAGCGCCAGCGCGTCGGCCAGGCCGGTCGGCGACAGCACCCCCGACAGCACCAGCAACTCGCCCAGCTTGGGCGACTCGGTCAGCCAGGCGTTGATGATGTTGCCCTGGTGAAACCCGATCCGCGCCTCGTTCTTGGGGCCGCGGATGCGCAACGTCCCGGTCCGCTTACCAATGTAGACGAACTGAATGATGTCGACCGCGCGTACGTGCTCCAGGCTACCGCCGAGACTCATCCCCTACCCGCGATCCCTTCGGTTGGCGTCGTGACGGACTTCATCGTACGCGGTTTTTGTCGCAGCGGGAAGCCCGCACGCCGCGCCGTCGTTGGTCGTTGGTCGTTGGTCGTTGGTCACCCGCGTGGTCCGCGCTCGCACATCGGCCGGGAACGGAGGGAATGATAGGGTGGTCGCCGGTAGCACAGATGGTCTTCACGACGCACCTCTTTCTGTTCTATTTCCTCCCGCTGGTCCTGGCGCTGTATTACGCGCTCCCCTTCCGCTGGCGGACCGCCTTTCTGGCCATCAGCAGTTACGTGTTCTACGGCTGGGCCAACCCGATCTGGGCGGTGATCATGTTCTTCGGCTGCAGCGTGGATTACGTCTGCGGCCTGGTGCTGCTGAAGCTGTCGGGGCTGCCGCGCGAGCCGGGCGGCCTGCCGCCGGTGATAGGCCCGCAGGTGCCGCGCACGCGCGGCATGCGGGTCGCGCTGGCGGCGTCGATCGTCACCAACCTCGGGCTGCTGGCCGCCTTCAAATACACCGGTTTCGTTGCCGAGAACGTCAACGCCATGGCCCGCGTCTTCGGCCTGGGCCCCGGTCTGTTGCCGGTGCTGCACCTGGTGTTACCGGTGGGCATCTCCTTTTACACGTTCAAGGCGATGAGCTACGTCATCGACGTGTATCGCGGCGAGGCCCGGCCCATGCGCCGGTTCACCGACTACATGTGCTTCGAGGCCTTCTTCCCCGACCTGGTGGCCGGCCCGATCATCCGCTACGCCGCCATGGAAGAGCAGATGCGCGTCCGCCAGCACACCGCCGACAAGTTCGCGCGCGGGGTGATGTTCTTCGCGCTCGGCATGGCCAAGAAGATCCTGGTGGCCAACCCGATGGGCCACATCGCGGACACCGCCTTCGCCGCCGGCCCGCTGCACCCGACCGACGCCTGGTACGGGCTCACCGGTTACGCCTTCCAGATCTACTTCGACTTCTCCGGCTACTCGGACATGGCGGTGGGGCTGGCGCTGATGATGGGCTTCGTGCTCATCCAGAACTTCGATTCGCCCTACCAGGCCGACAGCATCACCGACTTCTGGCGGCGCTGGCACATCAGCCTGTCCACCTGGCTGCGCGATTACCTCTACATCCCGCTGGGCGGCAACCGCAAAGGCCCGCGGCGCACCTACGTGAACCTGATGGCGGTGATGTTGCTGGGCGGGCTGTGGCACGGGGCCAGCTGGAACTTCGTCATCTGGGGCGCCATCCACGGCGGCATGCTCGCGGCCGAGCGCGCCCAGGGCAAGAACAGTCCCTACAGACGGCTGCCCCACGCTGCCCGGGTGGGCATCACCTTCTTCGTGGTCTGCCTGTCCTGGGTCTTCTTCCGGGCCAAGACCCTGCCGCAGGCCTGGGACTACTTCCGCTCGCTGTTCGGGATGAGCGAGGCCGGCTACGCCTCGAACGCCATCGCCGGGGCGCTGTACACGCCCTATCACGCCAGCATGCTGGGGCTGGCCGCCTTCCTGGTGTGGGGCATGCCGAACAGCTGGGCGCTGACCGCGCGGGTGGACACGCCGCGGGCGGTGGGCGGGGTGGCGCTGCTGGCGCTGTCGATCCTGCTGATGTGGACCCAGACCACCAACCCCTTCCTCTACTTCCAGTTCTGATCGCCATGACCACCACCACCGCACACGACCCGGGCCTGACCGCTTCCCCGCGCGAGCGGCGGGGCGGCCCCACCGATCCCTCGCACGACGAGGAGCTGCGCCGGGGCATCCTGCGCACGCGCATCTCGCGCCGGCTGGCGCTGACCCTGGTCGGCGTCTTCCTGGTGATCATCTACGGCCTGCCCATCGGGCAGGCGGTGCTCGAGAAGATGCGCGACGAGGACAGCATGTTGGCCGACGTGTTCCAGCGCCGGCCCACCCGCGACAGCCTCAAGCAATACGAGCAGGATCTGGAGAACGCCTCCTACGCCAAGGAATGGGTGCAGCCGCGCCTGCAGCAGGTGCTGACCCGCCACGGGCGGGTGGGCAACAAGAAGGCCGTGGTCGGGCGGGCGCGCTGGCTGTATTACACGCCCGGCGTCCTGCACGTGGGCGGCCCGGGCTTCCTCGATCCGGACCTGCAGCAGACCCGGATCAAGGCGTCGCTCGACGAGGGCGACGCGGCCGTGCACCCCGATCCCCGGCCGGCGGTGCTGGCCCTGCACCAGGCGCTGCAGCGGCGCGGGATCCGGCTGGTGCTGTTCCCGGTGCCCGACAAGGCGACGATGCAGCCGCGCGAGCTGCATGGCCGGGGCGGCGAGCGCAGCCCGGCCGAGACCAACCGCGACCAGCGCCGCTTCCTCGACGAGATGCAGGCCGCCGGCGTGCTGGTGTTCGATCCCACGCCGGCGCAGGTCGCCTCCGGCGAGCCGCGCTACCTGGTGCAGGACACCCACTGGACGCCGGCGTACATGCAGCAGGTGGCCGGGCAGCTGGCCGCGTTCGTGCGCCAGCGGGTGCCGCTGCCGGCGCGGCCGGCGCCGGCCTGGAAGGCGGTCGGGCAGCAGGTCTCCCGGGTGGGCGACATCGTCGACATGCTGAAGCTCCCGCCCGAGCAGACCGCCTTTGCGCCGCTGGCGGCCGAGATCCAGCAGGTGCAGGCCGCCGACGGCACCCCCTGGCAGCCGAAGCCGGAGGCCGACGTGCTGCTGCTGGGCGACAGCTTCACCAACGTGTTCTCCGCGCCTTCGATGGGCTGGGGCGAGTCCGCCGGACTGGCCCCGCACCTGGCCCTGGCGCTCGGACGCGACCTGGACGTGATCGCCCAGAACGACTCGGGCTCCTTCGCCACCCGCAAGCTGCTCAGCGAGGCCCTGAACGCGGGCGAGGACCGCCTGGCCGGCAAGCGGGTCGTGATCTGGGAATTCGCCTGCCGCGAGCTCTCCGCCGGCGACTGGCGCCCGTTTGCGTACGACCGCGCGCGCTGATCGATCAGCTCACAGCGGGCGGGGTGCGGGGGCGAAGGACAGCTGGGTGGGGTCGGGTGGCGGCGGCGCCGGGCGCGGTCGGACCGGCGTGATCAGAAGGACCAGCGGGTGGATCGGCTGATCGAAGCGCACCCGCGACTCGACCTTCACCAGCTCGCCGCCCACGGGCAGCCGCGGGCGGAAGAACAGCAGCGCGGTCAGCTCGTGCGGGCCGGGCGCCACCTGCCCCGACCACAGCTTCGGTGGCTTCGCCGCGCAGGGCTCGGGCTGCTTGGAGGTCTCCGCCGTCACCGGATCGCTGGAGACCTCCACACTGCCGACGTCCTCGCCGTCGATGACCAGGTCCACGCGCGTCAGCTGCCACTCGGCGTCGCCCGAGCGCGACAGGGTCAGCTGCAAATCTTGCGGGTCCGGCGCCGGCCCCTGATCGGCCGCGAGGAGCAGCCCGAGCACGGCAGAGGCGGCGGCCGAGGTGAACACGACCGCACCATGGGTCCGCCGGCGCGCGCGCGCCAGCGCGATCCAGGCCCCTACCGATGCTCGCTGAGGGGGCGGCCTCTCAGTCGAAGTAGGCGCCCAGAGCCCGATCGATGCGGGACAGGAGGTCCTTGGCGTCCACCGCCGCGCTGCCGGTCAGGTCCGGCAGCTGAGCCGCGACCACCTCGCGGGCTTCGGTCAGGGCGGTGTAGGCGTCCTGGCTCTGGAAGCGCTTGAGCACGTCGACCGCCAGGCGGCGGGTGGCGGCCGCGCGCAGGCCGTCCAGGTTCACCACCAGCGCGCGCATGTCCGCGATCGCCGCGCCCAGGACCGGGGGCGCCGGCGGTGGCGCGGGGGGTGGCGGCTGCCCCGGCGTCACCACCTGCCCCGGCTGCGGGTTGAGGAACATGATCCGCAGCGCGCCCTGGGTGATCCCGTTCAGCCGGCCGGCGTAGGTGGGCGGCGGCTGGGCGGGCGGGGTGGCGGGCGCACGCAGCAGGCCGAAGATGCCCTCGTAGGCCTCCAGCCGGACATCGCCCGCCTTCGCCAGCCGCATGTGCGGCACCAGCGCGGCGGGGCTGAGCACCGAGCTGGATTGCCCGTTCAGGAAAGACTCCAGGCTGTTGCGGTAGGTGGGCACCCAGTAGTCGGTCAGCGGCTTGGCGCCGAGGTCGAAGCGGCGGCAGTCGGGGTCGACCACATCGGCCTGCCCGTCGTTGCAGAACGGATCAGCCGGGAGATCGGCCGACAGGCCGTAGAGGTACCGGATGGCGGCGATGTCGTAGCTGCGCACGTGGGGGCCGATGCCGACCGCGTCGTCGATCGCCACGTATTCCATCACCGAGCTGGAGGGCGGCACCAGCGACCCCTTGAAGTTGTGGCGCAGGCCCAGGGTGTGCCCCACCTCGTGGGCGGCGATGTGGCCCAGGAAGCGCTCGATCTTCTCCTTGCGGCTGAAGGGGGGTGTGGCGGCCGGCGCGGCGGCCAGCACCTGCTCGGGGGCGGGCAGCGCCACATCGCACAGGTTCTCCTCGGCGACATCGCCCCAGGCGAAGCGCGAGCCGGCCGCGCGGGCGGGCGGTTCGGGCGCGAACAGCTCCTCTGCCGTCGGCGCCGCCGGGGCCCCGGGCGGCGGCAGCTCCCCGATCGCGCGCAGCAGACCGAAGCCGAAGTAGACGCTGGCCCCGCGAACCTCACCGGTGTTGGGGTTGCTGCGCCAGTTGGCGAACGCGCCGCTGATGGCCCGGCCCGGATCGAAGATGAAGTAGTTCACGTCATCGTCGCCGTACGACTCGTCGTCGGCGGCCTCCTCGGCCCGCAGCACCTCGAAGCCGAAGGCCTCGTTCCAGCTCTCGATGCCGGCCTTGATCGCGCCGAGGAAGTCGACCTCCGCCCACTGCGGGTCCTCGCGCAGCTGCTGGGCAAACGGGGCGATCTTCCAGACGATGGGCGGGTCCCCGGGGTGGATGTTCCACTTGGCGGCGGAAAAGGCGCGCTGGCCGCTGTTGGGCACGAACTTGCTGGGGGTGCGGAAGTAGTGCTCGACCGCCGGCATGGGGGTGGGCGAAAAGCCCTCTCCCTCGCGGTAGCGGCGCAAGGCCAGCGAGAGGGTGCCGTTCAGGTTGGGCAGCGGCACGGTGACCTGGCTGCCCGGCGGCTGGGTCTCGGCGCGCGCCACGCCGCTGAACACCTGGTCGAAGGTGGCGCCGTCTTCGATCTTGCGGAACCGCTGCGAGAAGGAAAGCGCGATGTCGATGGGGGCCCAGGTGTCGTGCAACATGCGAAAACGGTTCAGGCCGGCCGCGGGATCGAACAGCACGTAGTCCGAGGAGCCGCGCAGGGCCTCGAAAGCGCCGAAGCCGCGGATGATCGGGTAGGCCTCGAGCACCACCTCCGGCGTGAACGTGTCGCTCCAGACCTTGTCGTCGGCGACGTCGAACACGAACAGCTTGCCGTTCTGGATCTTGAAGGTGACCACCCGCGTGCCCAGCGAGCTGGCCGCCCCGGCGGCGGGGCCGCTGGGCGCCAGCTGGCTGAGGAAGATGGACAGGAAATATTTCTGACCGAGCTCGCTCTTCTTGATCGCCAGGTAAAAGTCGTGGTTGCCGTCGTCGGCGACCGCGCCCGGGCCTTCGCTGCCCAGGGCGGCTCGACGCCGCTCGACGGCCTCGTCGGAGACCTGGCGGTAGATGGGAACGAAAGCTCCCTCCAGGGAAGGCTGGATGGCCGGCAGCGGCGGCTCGGGCTCCTGGCAAGCACCGAGCGGCGCGATCAGTAACAGGATGGTGACGGACAGGCGGCGGGACAGGCTGGTGGGCATCGTCGTCTCCTCGACCGTCTCAACGCTCGAGGGCGCCCGACATTCCGCCGGTCTTGCGCCGCCCCGGTAACCGCGGTCACCTCAGTTGTCGATCTCCCGCCACCCGCCCATGTCGAACACCTCGCCGGCGGCGGCGGCGGGCGGCCGGGCGTTGACCACGTGGGTGGTGACGTTCGCGTCGACCATCACCGGTCCCTTCGACGACGAGACCATCAACCGGCCCCCGACGATCACCGGGCTGAGCACCGGCTCGTCGGCCACCTTGAACGCTTGCCGCAGCCGCGGCGTGGTGCCCGCGAACTCGTGCACCTGGAAATAGGTGCTGCCCTTGCCGCAGCCGCCGGTCGCGGGCGCGTACCAGTTCGACAGGATGAAGAAGCCGGTGCCGTCCGCCTTGGGGATGGCCATCGGGGTGCTCAGCGGCCGCACCCGGGCCGGCAGGGGGGTCAGGCAGGTCTGACCGGTGAGGTCGCTCACCGCGCACATCACCCGGGTGTCGTTGCTGACCAGGGTCACCATCCCGTTGTCGCCGAAGCTGGTGTCCAGGGTGGGGTGGCCCGAGTCGTTGGTCTCCTTGAGGATGATCATCTTCGACGGCCCGAAGTCCCGGGTCTCGTCGTCCAGCGACGAGTTGGTGACCTGCACCAGGTAGGTGTCGCCGCCGTGCGGGTTGTTGGGGTTGTCCGCGTCCAGCTGCACCACCGTCGGTGAATAGTGCAGCGGTTGATCGCAGCCCAGATCGACCACCAGCTCGGCGTCGGGCCCGTAGCGCCACAGCTTGCCCCAGGTGTCGCCCAGGTAGGCGGTGAGGAACTCCTTGCGCCCGTCGTTCTGGCCCTGCTCGTTGGTGAACTGCTTGCGGCTGGTGGCCACGTCCGACAGCAGCGTGTACTCCTGCGGGCACGAGCCGCTGCCCGGCAGCACCTCCTCGTCCTTGACCTGGCCGCTGGTCACCGACACCGACAGCAGCGAGCGCCCCTGGGTGGTCGAGCCCTCGGTCACCGCGTAGCCCGAGGCCAGGAGCAACCGGTAGTCGTCCTGGCCGTCGCTGCGGTGGAAGGTGAAGGCCGGCACCGACACGGTCAAGCCCAGCGCCCGGTCGTAGGCCGCGGGGCTGCCTTGCTTGATCGACGACCAGTAGACCATCGGGCCGTCGACGGTGGGGTTGGTGACGTCCAGCATGAACACCTCGTTGCCGCCCCAGCCCTGGGTCGCCACCAGCAGCGTCTTCCAGACCGCGTCGGTGTCGCTGTTGCAACTGGCCACGCACAGGCTCTTGGACTTGGGCGAGTTGGCCAGGCCGCCGTAGATGTGCTGGCGGGGATCGGCCAGCTGCCCGCCCTGGGCGTACAGCCGGTTCACCATCGGCATCAGGTTGGGCGGCAGGTAGGCGAACGCCTCGCTGCCGCCGTCCCAGCTGGCGCCGCCCGCCCCGCCGCTGCGGGTGTAGAACGCGTGCAACATGCCGTCGTTCGAGCCGACGTAGGTCAGCGAGGGGCGGTCCTGCAGGGCGCGCTGGAAGCGGGCCTGGCCGGGCAGGGGGCCGTCCATCGGCGGTCCCACGTCGATGGGCGTCGAGTTGATGATGGCGCCCAGCACGGCCGGGTTCTTCAGCTCGGGGTCGCCCAGCATCCAGCGGGTGATCTTCTCGGCGTCCTCCACGCTGGCGCCCAGGCCCAGCCGGTGCAGCCGGTCGGCGTTGCGGATGGCGCCAGTGGATAGATCGATGTCGATGCGGAACATCCGGTTCTCGTCGTCGGAGGTGTAGACCCGCCGCCGGCGCCAGTCCATGGCCTCCAGCCGGGTGGCGGCATCCCACAGCAGGGTCGGCCGGTCGCCGCTGACGTCGTAGGCGATGAGGTGCCCGCGCCAGGAGGGAAAGTCCACCCGCGAGTCCATCACCACCGTGCCGCTGGTGTAGCCGATGCCCTGCCTGGACCCTTGCGACGCGGTCGAGGGCGAGGTCGCGTAGCTGCCCTCCACCGCGGTGTAGATGGCGTCCTGGAGCGCCTGGTTCAGCGCCGCCTCGTTGGCGGCGGCGTAGGCGTAGGGCGAGCGGCCGTCGCCGCCCACGTCGGTGCCGCCCGCCCGGGCGATGTTGTCGTTGGCCCGGAAGCCCGAGCCGGCCGAGGCGTCGGTGGAGAAGCCCACCACGATGGTCTTGACCCCCAGGCTCTGGCGCATGCTGTAGGCGGCCAGCACCGCCCGGCAGGCGCAGCCCGCCGCCAGCGGGTTGTCTGCCGCGCAGGCGCTGCTGCCGCAGTCGGAATCGCCGGGGCCGTTGGCCTCGCCGTCGGTGATCAGCAGGACGTAGTTCAACCGGCACTGGAGGCTGTCCTCGGCCTTGACCTGCTGCATGTAGTGGTAGGCGCTGTGGTTGCGGTCGGGCACCACGTCGTTCTTCAGCGAGCAGCCGGTGGGCGTGCCGCCGTAGGAGATGAGGCCGCCCAGGTTGGCCGGCTCCAGCGCCTGGTTGAAGCGGCTGATCACGTTGTCGACGTTGGCGGGGCTGTCGTCGGTGCTGAGGAAAGGGGCCAGCTGGGTGTCCCAGCGCGCGCCGCAGCTGGCGCTGCAGGTCGAGCCGCAGGAGGGGACCGAGATGGGCGGGGCGGCGCCGCCGTTGTAGTAGTCGGGCCGTGAATCGTAATAGCGGTAGCTCTTGCCGTTCTCGGAGAAGCTCTTGCCGCGGTAGCTGGGGAACACCGTCATCACGCCCCGGGTGCCGACCAGATCGGTGTATTCGTAATAGGCGCCCTTGAACACCCCGGTCCCGGCTCCGGGGATCTGGCAGAACCAGCCGCAGTAGGCGGCATCGGCGTATTTGTCCTGCTGGTTGCCGTGGCCCTTGATGAGGTAACGGGCGTTGTCGCTGGCCCGCAGGCGGTAGGTCTGGCCGTTGATGGTGCAGGTGGGCGACAGGCCCGCGCGCTGGCTGTAGCAGCCGGCCGCCCGCAGGGTTCCTTGCTTGATCTCGACGGCCTGGGTCGCGCCGGTGGCACCGGTGACCTCGTAATAGGGGAAATAGCCGGCCTGGTAGAAGGTCATCAGGCCCAGGTTCACCACGTTGGCGTTGGCCGACACGATGTTGCGCAGCACGCGCTTGGCAATCACCAGGCGCGAGCTGGCCGGGCCGCAGCTGTCGCCGCTGATGTGGCAGTCGTTGTTGTTGTCGCACTTGTTCTGCCCCTGCCGGCACATGCGCGAGCCCGTCACCGTGGTGGAGGCGTTGCACAGATCGCCGTCCACCCCGTCCAGGCAGCGGTTGGTCTGGACGCCGTTGCAGCGGTTGGCGATGGGGACGCAGGCATTCCGGTCCTCGCAGCGGTTGTCGGTGTAGCGGACGGTGCAGGTCTGCCGCGGCAACATGCAGGTGTTGGGCGGGTTGGTGCAGGAGCTGGCCGAGTAGTCGCAGGAGTCGTTCCTGCGCGCCTTGCAGTCGTTGTTGTCCTTGCAGGCGGTTCCCGCCCTGGCGCAGACCCCGCCGCAGTCGATCACCGAGTTGCAGCTCTTGCTGGGCTGGTTGGCGCAGACCCGGGGGCGCAGGGGGCAGTCCGAGTTGACCCGGCAGCCGCCCGCCGGCGTGGTGCCGGAGGCGCAGCTCCCCCCGGAGGTGGCGTAGGGGCAGACGCTCGCGTCGTCGCAGGTGGTGACGTTGTCGGCGCAGATGCCCTGCGGGCAATCGGCGTCGCTGGCGCAGGCCACGCTGGTGCGCTTGCAGCGCAGCTGCTGGGTGCACTTCTTGTTGAGGCTGCAGCCGGCGCCGGTGCCGGCGCAGCTGCCGGTGGACTGGGGCGGGCAGTCCGCATCGGCGAGGCAGCTGTGCCCGGTATCGCAGGTGCCGGGCACCGGCGCGCACTCGGCGTCCGAGGCGCAGCTTGCCATCCCGGTCCGGCAGGTCCGCGAGCGGCACTGCGAGTCGGTCGAGCAGCTCTTGCCGCTGGCGGCGCAGGTGCCCACCGAGACGCCGCCCCGGCAACTGTCCCCCTCGTCGCAGTCGACGCCCACCTCGGCCGAGTTGGTGAAGGTCCCTCCCGGTACACCGGTCAGCGACCCCGACGTGTCCAGCAGGATCAACAGGTTGGGCTTGTGAAGCTGCCGGACGATGACGTTCAGCGGGTCCACCCGGGCCAGCGCCGCCGGCGGCGCAGCCGATGTGAGCACCTGGAGGAAGAACACGCCCGCCGTCACCCTGGCCCCACTTCTGACGAGACGCCTTCTTCGCATCGACCCTTTCCTCACCTGCGGTTCGTCACCCAGCTGCGATGGCGCACGAAAGCGCACATCGAGAAAGGCTCATGAATCCGCGCGTCGGCAGGAATGCCGAAGTTTTTTTCGATCTGTTCGTATCTTTTTTAGGCCATCGTCGTATAACGAAGCTTACTAAAATTAGATACAAAAATAATATGAACGGGCGGCGCTTTACCCCTCGCACGCGCGCCGCCCGCCCCGGTCGAGAGCCGCCCCGACCCTGGGCCCGCCCGCCGCAGCGGACGCATCTTTTCATCGTGGTGCCAGGCTGGATCCGGCGGATGTCGATGGTGCTGCTGGGGCTGGCCACCAGCGCCGCCGCACTGACCCTGGCCTTCTATCGCCCCGCACACGGGAGCGACGGCTGGACCCTGCTGCCGCGTTTCGATCTGGGGCGCTGGGTCCAGCAGCTGCCTGCGCACCTGGTCTGGCTGGTGCCTTTCGTCATGCTCAGCGGGTCGCTGCCCGCCTTGCGGGCGGCGGTGTGGGGATTCACCGCGCCGGCGCCGGTGCCGCCGTACCCGGTGCGCTACCACGCGCTGGCCATCGGCGCGCTGGTACACAACACGTTGCCCGCGCGGCTGGGGCTGCTGGTCAGCGGCTGGTTCGCGGCCCGCCGGGTCGGGCGCGCCACCGTCGAGTTGCTGGCCTCGTTGCTGGTGTCCAAGCTGCTGGAGGTGACGGCCCTGGCGGTGGCGATCGCCCTGGCCTCGCCGCTGGCGCAGGCGCGCGCGCCGGCCGGCGGGGCGCTGTCGCGCACGTCGACCGTCGCCTTCGCGCTGGTCGGTGGGCTGGCCGTGCTGCTGGTCTCCGCCGCGCTGGCAGCGCCCAGGCTGGCCGACCGCCTGACCGCTTC